>JAZRWT010000126.1:0-25310 GCA_045599845.1 Candidatus Egerieisoma sp.
GGTTGATCTTAACCTGAATAACGTTTCTCTCCTTAACCTTTATATCCTCTGTCTTCTGATCCTCAGGAGGAATAGGAGGCAGACGGCGCTGGAGACCCTTGTCTGAGTTCATGGTTGTTGTTGTCAACCAGAAAATCAGCATGAGGAAAGAGATGTCCGCCATTGAACTAGCATTCAATTCCGGTGTTGGTCTTGCCATAATTATTTCCTTAATGAGTTAATGAATGAACCGAAGCAAATCAAAAGGAAAGCTGCAAGTGTAAGAATACCTGAAAGTATGAGGCCTGCATCTGTCCATTTCAATGTTAAAGCTGAAGCCTGTGTCTTTGATGCTGTCTCAGGAAGCGGGTCACCGCTGCCGCACAAGTAGCATATGATACACAGAACAACAAGGATACCTACTTTTACCAAAGCTCCCTTGGCACCCCTTCCGGTAGGATACATGAAAGGAAGTACGAAAGTAGCTATGATAGCAATGGCCAACAGAATGTATGACCAGTTAAGCATCAGCCCTACAACACCCTCTTCATTGCTACCAAGTCCTACAAGGAAAATGATGAGGACTATGATAGAAATTACAAAAAGTGCGTACAATAAATATTTTGGTAATTTCTTCATGACTTTCTGTTAATTATCTTTTGTTATATGCAGCAATCATATCAACGAGTGCGATTGAAGAATCCTCCATTGCAAGAACGAGGCTGTCAATCTTTGATACGAGGTAGTTGTAGAACAACTGGAGAATGATAGCAACGATCAAACCACCTACGGTTGTAATCAAAGCAACCTTCATACCACCTGCAACAATGTTAGGAGAAATATCACCTGCAATTGCAATAGCATCGAATGCAGCAATCATACCTATAATTGTTCCCAAGAATCCGAGTGAAGGAGCAATTGCAATGAACAATGTAATCCATGAAAGACCGCTCTCAAGCTGGCTCATCTGAACACCACCGTATGAAACAACTGATTTCTCAACCATCTCTACGCCCTCATCGGCACGGAGAAGACCCTGATAGAAAATTGAAGCAACAGGACCGCGTGTGTTGCGGCAAACGTCCTTGGCAGCCTCGATACCACCCTCATTGAGAGCACCCTCTATCTTGTTGAGGAGTTTGGTTGTGTTTGTGGTAGCCATGTTCAAGTAAATGATTCTCTCGATTACAATTGCAAGACCGAAGATAAGGCACAACAATACTGTAGCCATGAAGCCTGCACCACCCTCGATGAATTTAATCTTAATCTGCTGGTAAACAGGAATGTCTGTAGCAACAGAGAGCTCATTAGCTTCCTGAGCGAGAGCTGAATCAGCAGCAAAGGCTACGAGGCCGAATACTGCCAGAAACATGAAAAATTTTTTCATAGGTTTTTAGTAATTAAATTAAACAATGTATTTATTAGTATTAATCTTTTCTATACCTTTTACAAAATACTTCGCAATTTACAAATTTTTTTTGATTTTTCGCAAATATTTACATTTCTCCTCTCATATTTGTTGCCATTAAATGTCTAATTTCCAACATATCAATATTTTGGCCCAATAAAAAGAATAGTTTTGCAATTGTTGCCTCAAAGGTTAGATCAGCACCGCCAACAACACCGGCATCCCTCAGGGCCACGCCTGTGGCATAAGCCCCCATGTCAACTTTTCCTTCCAGGCACTGGCTTATGTTCACTACCAGTATTCCTTTGGCAACTGCGGCCTTGATGCGTTCTATGAACCATTCGCTGGTAGGTGCGTTCCCGCTGCCAAAGGTCTCGAGCACCAATGCCTTCACTCCCCCGGTCCCGATAACTGCGTCAACAAATGACTGGGAAATGCCCGGAAACAGTTTCAATACGGCCACCTCGTTCAACAGTTTGCTGTTCACCCTGAGTTTCCTGCCCCACTGTGAAGGATAACGTATATTTCCGGTCTGATACTTGATATGTATGCCTACATGGGCCAGTTCAGGATAGTTGGGAGAACGGAATGCCCTGAAATACTCCGCATTGTATTTGGTGGTCCTGTTGCCGCGGTAAAGCATGCTGTCAAAATAAATGCAGACCTCAGGCACTATAGCATGTCCGTTCTCATCAGTTCCGGCAGCTATCTCCACAGATGATATCAGGTTCTCCTTGCCATCGGTCCGAAGCATGCCTATCGGAAGCTGGCTTCCGGTAAAAACCACGGGCTTTTCAAGATTGTCCAGCATGAAGCTCAAAGCCGATGCGGAAAAAGACATTGTGTCCGTTCCATGGAGGATCACGAACCCGTTGTACTTTTCATAATTCTCCTCAATGGTCCTTGCAAGCAGCTGCCAGAATGCAGGCTGCACGTCCGAAGAATCAATGAGGGGGTTGTAAGATATGGTATCTATCCTGTATCCGAATTTTCCGAGTTCCGGCACCTCACTTGAAATCTGATTGAAATTGAACGGAACAAGCGCACCGCTTGAAGAATCTATCTTCATTCCAATTGTTCCACCCGTGTAAATTATGAGTATTGACTTCCTCTCTTTCATATTCCGAAAAGTTTTCTTGCGTTTTCAGTTGTTATCTGAGCTATCTCCTCCAGGCTGCATCCCTTTATCATCTGTATCTTTGAAGCTATGAGAGGTATGTACGAACTTTCGTTCCTCTTCCCTCTGTATGGCACTGGCGATAGATACGGACAATCCGTTTCCAGAACAATATCCTGCAATGGAACCTGTTCAAGCACAGAAGCAATGCCTGCATTCTTATATGTGACAACTCCTCCTATTCCTATTTTGAAATCCCCGAGTCTCTTTATCTCCCTGTAGGACTCTACACTTCCCGAGAAGGCATGGAAAACCCCTCTCAACCCTTTTTTCCCCCGAAAGACTTCCAGGATTTTATCCATGGCGTTGCGTACGTGAAGGATAACAGGGAGTCCAAGCCTGCGTGCATATTGCAATTGGATTTCAAGAACCTCAACCTGCTCATCCAGAAATTCGGAGCTCCAGTATGTGTCAAGCCCTATTTCTCCTACCGCGCACCAGGACCCTTCCTCAATTTTTCCAAGTGCAAAATCAAGTTCGTCCTTCCATGAAGGCCCAACGGAAGTAGGATGCAGTCCCATTGCCCTGTAAGCATAGCCTTTCATTGAGGACAAAGCCGCCATCTGGCTTTCATGGCAGGATTTGTCAATGGCAGGCAGAACAATGGATCTTACTCCGGCCTGCCTGCATCGGGCCAGGACATCCTCCCTGTCCGCATCGAAAGCGGAATCATATATATGTGAATGAGTGTCAATAAATTCCATCAAACCAAAGAATACATGTCAGAACCCTTGTTACGCACTGCTCCAATAAGTTCCAGTTCCAAAAGTATCAATGAAACTTCAGAAAAAGGAATACCCGTGAGCCGGCATATTTCATCTGTGCTTCTGCTTGAAATATCTTTTAAAGTTAGCATTATTTTCTGTTTCTCTTCATCGTTGTTGAAAAATACTTTCTTCTCGGAAGTCCTGTATCCTGATTCCAAGCTGCCAAGCCCCATCAATTCGGGCAATTGTTCGTGCCTGTATATTGCATCGGCCATTTTTTTTGAAATGAGATAATTGCAGCCGCCGGAATTCGTGTCGCACAATCTTCCTGGCACTGCGAATACATCCCTGTTGTATGAAAATGCAAACTGGGCGGTTGTCATTGCACCTCCATGTATCCTGCTTTCCGGCAGGACGGTCCAGTTTGACAAGCCCGCAATTATTCTGTTGCGTTTTATGAAATTCATTTTCACAGCCTTGGTTCCCAAAGGAAATTCAGTGAGCACCGCGCCTTCCTTCACGATTTGTGCCGCATAGTTTCTGTGGGCATCCGGATAAATGCTGTCTATACCGTTGGGAAGCACTGCCACCGTTCTTCCGCCAAATTCAAGAGCCGTCCTGTGTGCACAAATATCAATCCCGTACGCAAGACCGCTCACAATAATAACACCGTATGAGCAAACTGCCTTCACAAGTTCTTCTGTTGTTTCCAAACCATATCCGCTGGGCATGCGCGTTCCCACGAAAGCGCAGCACATCACTTGGTTCAATGACACCTTGCCTCTGTAATACAAGACCGGAGGGGCATCATTGCATTCAAGCAGAATTTGCGGGTAATCACTGTCCAATACATTCAACACCTTCACATTCTTGCTTTCCATCCATTCCATTTCCATCTTTGAATTGTCAATTGCGTCCCTTGCAGAAAGCAATGACATTGCATGCTCCGATAACGCCAGCCCGAATTCCTTGCAATATTTTGCTGCACCACCGCAATGACATGCCTTGAGGAAGGAATCAAGAAAAATTTCAGGATCGGTCTGTGAGCCTGCAGTTTCAAGCAACTTTCTCAATAATGCCGGAGAATGCACCAAAGCCTTGTTCAAGGCATTGGCATAAACATTCAAACTTTCCATATAAGCCATACATAAAAAACAAGCCCAAGTTATAAACCTGGACTTGTTCTTTTGTATTAAAAACGTTTATAAACGTTTATATATGTTTAAATAATAAGCATTGCATCTCCGTATGTGCCGAACTTGTAATCATTTTCCAAAGCAATCTTGTATGCATTCATAACATTTTCAAAACCGCCGAAAGCGGCAACTGTCATGAGCATTGTTGAAAGAGGAAGCTGGAAGCTTGTAATAAGAGCATCCGCTATCTGGAAATCGTATGGTGGGAATATGAACTTGTTAGTCCAATCCTCGTATGGCTTGACCTGCGCATTTGTTGTAATTGGAGTTTCCAGTGCTCTTATCACTGTAATTCCAACAGCAAAAATCTTGTGACCGGCAGCTTTGGTGGCGTTTATTGCATCCGCAGCACTCTCCGTAATAATCATCTGCTCGGAATCCATCTTGTGCTTTGACAAATCCTCAACATCAACTGTTCTGTAATGTCCAAGTCCCATATGCAATGTAATGAATTCCTTGTTCACATTCTTGAGTTCCATTCTCTTGAACAGTTCCCTGCTGAAATGCAAACCGGCTGCCGGAGTAACCACCGCACCCTCATTTTTTGCATAAATGGTATGGAAACGGTCTGCATCTATTTCCTCAGGCTGTTCTCTTATCCATTTTGGAATAGGAATCTTGCCAACACTGAAAAGGGTCTTTCTGAACTCCTCGTATGGACCGTCGTAAAGGAAACGCAATGTCCGGCCTCTTGATGTTGTATTGTCAATAACTTCAGCAACCAATGAATCATCCTCACCGAAGTAAAGCTTGTTGCCTATCCTTATCTTCCTTGCGGGGTCAACCAGTACATCCCAGAGTCTGAGTTCGCTGTTGAGCTCTCTCAGCAGGAAAACTTCAATCTCTGCACCGGTCTTTTCCTTATTACCCTTGAGCCTTGCAGGAAAAACTTTGGTATCATTGAACACAAAGGTATCGCCGGCTGCCATGTAATCGATTATGTCCTTAAACAACTTGTGTTCTATTTCACCTGTATCCTTATGCAGGACAAGAAGTTTGGATTCGTCCCTGTATCTTGCCGGATATTTTGCTATCTGCTCCTGGGTAAGCTGAAAATTGAATTGAGAAAGTTTCATATCATTAGTTTATATTTCATTTAAAATCTGTTCCAATTGCTCTATGCCCAGACAGTTGCCAATATTGAACTTTCCGGACATCGTTCTCATAAGGCCTGAAAGATAAGCTCCGCTGTCCAACGCCCTGCCCAAATCTCTGGCAAAGGCCCTTATATATGTTCCCTTGCTGCAACGTATTCTAATAAGCAGTTCAGGAAGCTGGAAAGAAAGAAGCTCATTTTCGTAAATCGTTATTCTGTTAGGCTTCATTATGCTATCGTCTTCACCCTGCCTTGCCAGCGTGTACGCTCTGTGCCCACCAAGCATCTTGGCCGAAAAAACGGGAGGAATCTGTTCCAAATCACCTGTCATTTCTGCAAGTACCTTTTCCACCATTGACTTGTCTACATGCTCGTACGGATATGTTGCATCTATTTCCTTTTCGCGGTCGAATGATGGCGTTGTGGCCCCAAGTGTTACCTGAGCCAGATATTCCTTAGGTTCTGCCTGCAGATCTTCAGCCAGTTTTGTAGCTTTCCCAACACATATCACCAGAATTCCCTGCGCAAGAGGATCAAGCGTACCTGCATGCCCTACTTTCAACGATTTGTTGTGGAATTTGCGTTGGAGCATGAATTTCACCTTTCTTACAGCGTCTGCACTTGTCCATCTCAACTCCTTGTTGAAAGGGATGATAATGCCCTGCGGATATGCTTCCATGCTGCCCGCAAGCTTGCCTTTGAATGTGGAGTCAAGAATGAAAGCGTCTGTCATAGCTGTTGAACTGCTATCTTGTCTATTCTTCTTTGATGTCTGCCTCCCTCGAATGAAGCATTCATATATGCATCAAGTATCTCCTTCGCCTGCTCCGTGGAAATGAATCTTGCCGGCATGGCCAGCACATTGGCATTGTTGTGCTGTTTTGCCAGTGCTGCAATCTCCGGAATCCAACAAAGCGCAGCCCTTACACCTTGATGCTTGTTAACAGTCATGCAAATGCCATTGCCGGTTCCACAAATTGCTATACCAAAACAGAGTTCCCCCCTTTCAACGGCATTTGCCAAAGGATGTGCAAAATCAGGATAATCAACGCTCTGGGCAGAATCTGTCCCGTAATCCACCACCTCATATCCTTTTGAAGAAAGATACGCCTTGAGCGCAGCCTTCAACTCAAAACCGGCATGATCGGATGCCATTCCAATTTTTGTGCTCATGTTCAGCAATTTATTTGATAATTTTTACGGCCTTTAAAGTATCCACTACATTGTCAAGATTATGTATGTATGGATAGAAAGCCTTATCTCCCAATATAGTATATCTTCCCACAAGGCCTTTGAGCTGCTCTTCTATTATCTTGCCGGAAATGTCCCATTCACCAGGCTTTGGAGCCACTCCATTGGCATTTGAATATTCCAGAAATTCGCGCTTTAAATCCATATTGTCAAAAAGCCTTGTCAATTCAGGAAGAGTGTCTATTGCAGACAATTGTTTTCTGTACTTGTCTGAAATATATGAACTGCACTTTATTATCAGACTTTTCCTGTTCACCCTTATAAGGAAATCCGTTATTCCGGTAGTGTCAACAGGCACGAATTTATCAGGTATGATTCCGCCGCCACCATAAACTGTCTTTCCGCCAGGAGTTGTGAATTTCAGCGAATCGTTCACCTTTATGCTGTCTGCATCCATCATCTCACCGCTTTGATAACGTTTGTATATGTCGTATCTGTAATCCTGGCTGTAAGGTTTCTGTATCGAGCGCCCGGTTGGAGTATAATATCTGGCAACAGTAAGCCTTATACCTGAATTGTCTGAAAAGAACAGAGGTTCCTGAACAAGGCCTTTCCCATAAGAACGTCTGCCAACAATGAGGCCTCTGTCGTTATCCTGAATAGCTCCTGCAAATATCTCACTGGAAGATGCGGAATTCTCATCTATAAGAACAGTAAGAGGCATGTTCAGCATGGTCCCGTTCCCATCGGCATAAAAATCCTGACGTTTTCTATGGGCTCCTTCCAGATATACTATGGATTTGCCGTTAGCCAGAAACTCATTTGCCATTAACAGAGCCTGATCGAAATATCCGCCTGCATTACCTCTCAAATCAAGCACAAGAGATTTCATACCCTGCGCCTTGAGCATGACAATGGCTTTCATGAACTCCAGATAGGTGGTCCTTGAGAATTTTTCAAGCTTGAGATAAGCTGTTGATTCCCCTATCATATATGCAACATCCACGCTGTTTACTGGAATCACATCCCTTACAATAGTGAAATCCAAAAGTTTCTGCTCTCCTGCTCTTTTTACTTGAACCTTCACTGAAGTTCCACGCGGCCCCTTGAGCCTCCTTACAATTGAATCCTGCGGGAAATTCACACCGGCAATTGTATCTCCTTCTATAGTAATAAGCCTGTCTCCGGTAAGAATTCCCACCTTTTCGGAAGGTCCGCCCTTTATTACGCCAATGATAACCGCCGTATCCGCAGGCACATTGAATTGAACTCCTATCCCTGAGAAGTTTCCTTCCAATGACTCATTGGCCTGTTCCAGTTCCTCAGGTGGCAGATACAAGGAATGCGGATCAAGATTTCCCATAACCTCAGGCAGGAGTTTCTCAACAACGTCCGCAACATTCACAGTATCCACATAATTGCGTTCTATCTGGTCAAGAACCAGCAGCAACTTGCTCCATTTTGCCTCTGTTATCTTGAGCGTATTCTGCTTGGGCTGCAATATTCTTACAAATACAAGCACGCACAAAACAAGCACTATGGCCATTGGCAGAAGCTTGAGATATCTTTTTATTCTTTCACTGTCCATAATTGAATTCTACAACTGCTCTTGCTCATCCGGATTAATCTGGCAGACCTCTATCCCTGCACGTTGCAGCAGTTCAATTCCGTCTGTCAATCTGTATGACCGCGAATAAACAACTCTTTTAATTCCGGCCTGAATAATAAGTTTGGAACATTCAACACAAGGAGCGTCTGTAACATAAATTGTTGCGCCATCGCTGCTGTTTCCGCTCTTGGCAACTTTTGTAATAGCATTGGCCTCGGCATGAAGGACGTATGGATACGTGAGGCCATTCTCATCCTCACATACATTTTCAAATCCGCAAGGTGTTCCGTTGTATCCATCGGAAATAATCATTCTGTCCTTGACCATAAGCGCCCCCACCTTCCTCCTCTTGCAATATGAATTTTCTCCCCAAATTGCGGCCATTTTAAGATAACTTGTGTCAAATTTCTTCTGCTTTGAATCCATGGTGCCGGCTATTTCTGATATAAAAAGCGTTTGATGCTCTTTTTAGGAGTTTTTTCAAACTCTTTTTCCATAATTTTAAAGTTTTCTATCCTTGAATAATTAGGCAAAGATGAATTCACTTGGTCAACCACGGCTTTTATATACTCCTCCACATTTACATTTGCATCCTCGAACTGCTCCGCATTCGGGAAAATCAATGCTGTAAGTTTTCCTCCCTGGTCAACAACCAGAGACTCCGCAACACTCGGCATACTGTTCAGTGCGCTTTCTATTTCCTCCGGATAAATGTTTTGTCCGCTCGGACCAAGCAGCATGCTTTTACACCTTCCTTTTATGAAAATATAACCATCACTGTCAATAACTCCCATGTCACCTGTCTTGAGCCAGCCATCGCCAGTGAAAGCCTCTGCGCTGAGTTCTTTGTTCTTGTAATAGCCAAGCATAACATTCTTTCCCCTTATCTGAATCTCTCCGGCCTCATTCTGCGGATCAGTGGAATTAATTCTAACTTCAAGTTCGTCAACAATCCTGCCACATGAGCCCGGTTTTGATTTATCCCAAGGGGCATATGTTATGATAGGTGCACATTCGGTCATTCCATAGCCTATTGTATATCTGAATTTTATTCTATGGAAAAATTCATCGGCCTCTTTGTTGAATGCAGCACCACCTATGATTATTTCCTTGAACCTGCCGCCAAAAAATTCCTCCAGTTCATCCTTTATCCTGGCTTCAATTCTGGAGTCGATAACAGGTATTGACAAAAGAAGCTTGACTCCGGGCTTTTTGATAAGAGGCAACAGCTTTGATTTGTATATTTTCTCTATAATCATAGGTACAGCTATGATTATATCCGGTTTTATTGCCTCAAATGCTTCCTTGAGCATTTTAGGGCTTGGCAATCTTGTAAGGAAATGTACATGCGCTCCCATGCATATTTCATACAGGAACTCGAACATCAAGCCATACATATGAGCCAAGGGAAGCATGGACACCACATTGGACTCCGAATTTATTCCGGAATGGACACGCGTGGCGAATTCAAAATTTCCTTTCAAGGCTCTATATGGCAGCATCACGCCTTTTGAAAAGCCTGAGGTACCTGAGGTGTAATTGATAACAGCAAGCTGATCTCCATCTGTCTCATGAAAATAATGCAGGTCGTCCGCTGTGAAATCCTTCGGATATTTCCTGCCGAACAATTCATTCAAATGCTCACGGCAGTTTACAACGCTCTCGTTCTTTGCAGCCAGGAGTCTGAAATCAGACACGCCTATGAATGCTTCAACAGCCGGCATTTCCTCCTTGTTCAAGGCTCTCCAAACAAGATCACCGGCAAAAAGGATCCGGCTTTCCGAATGATTGACAATGTGATGCACGCTTGCTGCCGTGAATTCATGAAGGATAGGCACAGGCACCGCTCCATATGTCATGGCAGCGAGGAAGGCAACACCCCAGTTCGCCTGGTTCTTGCCGCAGATGGCAATCTTGTCTCCGGTCCGGACTCCGCATGATTCAAAGAGAATGTGAAGCTTGGCTATCCGCCTTGCCACATCACTGTACTTCAATGACATTCCCTTGTAATCCGAGAGTGCATCGTTATACCAATTCCCTTTTATGCTATCCTCTATCTGCTTGACAAATGATATATATTCGCTCATACACCGGTAATTTCTTTTTTAACTAAAGTCCTGCAACTTGCAAAGGTGTGAATAAAGACCGCCTTTTGAAAGCAGTTCGTGATGCGATCCGCGTTCCAGTATAGTTCCTTTTTCAAGCACTACAATCTCATCTGCGTTCTGAATGGTGGAGAGTCTGTGCGCTATCACTATTGACGTTCTGTTCTTCATCAGATTCGTAAGGGCATCCTGAACCAGACGCTCGCTCTCGGTGTCCAGTGCGGAAGTCGCTTCATCCAGAATCAGGATAGGCGGATTCTTCAGGACTGCTCTTGCAATGGCCAGACGCTGACGCTGACCTCCTGAAAGTTTGGCTCCCCTGTCACCGATATTGGTATTGTATCCTTCAGGCATTTCGGAAATGAAATCGTGTGCATTTGCAATCTTTGCCGCCCTGACTACATCCTCCCGGCTCACATTGTCCATGCCGAATGCAATATTGTTGAATATTGTATCATTGAAGAGGATGGCCTCCTGAGTGACAATACCCATAAGACCTATAAGGTCACTTATCCTGTAATCCTTGATATTGACTCCATCCAGGAATATTCCGCCTTCCTTGATATCGTAGAATCTTGGAAGCAGGTCCGCCATTGTTGATTTGCCACCGCCCGATGGTCCCACTATGGCAACGGTCCTGCCTTTTGGTATCTTTATGTTTATGTTGTGAAGAACCGGCTCCGCTTCGTATGCAAAGATAACGTTGCGGAATTCTATCATGTCGTTGAAAGATGACTTGTCCTTCGGATCCCCGGATTCCTTGATAGGATTCTCAGCATCCAGGATAGCGAACAGTCTTCCTCCTGAAACAAGTCCTCTCTGAATGCTCGCATACGCCTTGGAAATCTGTTTTGCAGGTTCAAGCACTCTCCAGTAAAATGCAAGGTAAACAACGAATGCCGGACCGTCCATTCCCAGCTTGCCGTTGAAATGCAACCATCCTCCGTAGAACAGGACAAGTGCGGCGATTGTGATTCCAAGGAACTCTGAAAGAGGTGATGCCATCTCCTGCCTGCTGAACATCTTGCGGCAGCTTCTCCTGTGCGCCTCGTTCAATTCGTCAAAACGCCCATCCACGAATTTCTGTGCGTTGAACGCCTTTATTATCCTGATTCCGGATATTCCTTCCTCAAAGCAGCTCACTATCTGACCCATCAAGGTCTGGGTCTCAACAGCCTTGCGTTTGAGATATTTGCTTATCCTGCCAATGACTATGGCAGAGAAAGGCAGAGTCACAAGAGTGACTGTTGTAAGTTCAGGGCTCATGACAAACAGTCCCACAAGAAAGCCTATGATAAGCAGCGGCTCCCTGAATATTACATGGAAGCTGTCCGCAACACCGTTCTGAACTTCTGTAACATCGTTTGAAATTGATGAAAGTATGTCTCCCTTCTTATGTTCGTTGAAAAAGCCTACGTGCAATGATGAAACTTTCTGGAAAAGTGCTTTTCTGATATTGCGCATTATGTAGGTTCTCATATCAACAAGTATCTTCTGTGAAAGATATCTCGTGAGATTTGAAAGGAAACTTGTGATAATTATGAACAGACCTACAAAGGCGAGCGCGAACAAAGGTCCGCTGTCCGCCATCATATTGGAAAGATGGTAAGCGAAAATCTTCTCAAAATAGTCCGGATTAAGTTCGAATTCCGGTTTGACTGCGGCAACGTCAATTTTTTCAGGATCAAACAGCACTCTGAGCAAAGGGCCGAACAAAGCATAGTTCACAACGCCGAACAGAACCGAAAATATTGACAAGGCCAGATAATTGGGCCAGAAGCGTCTGTATGGCTTTGCGTATGCCAGTAGCCGAAGGAAAGACCTCATATTCAAATCAACCAAACAAGCAGCAACGCCTTTTTTACAGGCGCTGCTGCCAATATAAGCAATAGTATTATATCAATCTCCCGTTATTATTTCTTGTTCTCCTCTATGATGGCTCTGGTAACTTTCACAAGTTCAACATCGAACACCAATGTTGAATAAGCAGGAAGATCGGCACTCATAGCCCTTGGTCCGTAACCAAGATTGAAAGGTACCCATATTTTTATCTTTCCACCCTCGCCAATGAGTTCCATTCCTTCTCTCCAACCAGGAATCACTCTCTGGAGTGAGAATTCAACAGGCTCACCGTTGTTGTTCTTCTCTGTTGAATCAAATACTTTTCCATCTGTGAGGCATCCTGTATATTGAACTTTCACGGTATCTGCGTCTGCAGGTATCATATCGGCGTTACCCGCCTCAATGATCTGATAGCAAAGTCCTGATTCCGTTTCCTGAACATCAGGATTCTCTTTCTTGAGATTTGCAAAGAATTCTTTCTCATTGTTGAGTGCAAGCTGCTCCTTAGCAGACTGGCATGCCATCATATAGCTCTGTATGGTCTGTCCTATGGTTTCATCATCAAGTTTGAGTTTGATTGTGGTGTCTGCAGGATCAAGAGCGAAGAAATCCTTCATTCCCTTGAGCATCATCTCATAATTGACACACTCTATGCCTGACTGTTTGATCATTGAAGCCAATGACACGCCTACTGAATAACTTGCAGTGTCACATTGTCCCTGATTTATACCAGGAAGAAGCTCACTTGAATTTTTGTTTGCGCAAGAAGCTAGAAGAAGGGCACATCCCAATGCAAGTGCCAGAACTTTAATGTTTTTCATTTTTTCGTTATTTTATTTGATTATTACTTATTTTCTTTTTGCATGTAAGGCTTACAACGGCCAGTCCAACCACTGACACCACAACCGATGTCATGATAATGGCAATCTTTCCCATATCTATTGCGTTCTGGTCTGTGAATGCAAGCGAATCTATGAATATTGACATTGTGAATCCGATTCCTCCAATCATTCCTATTGCCCACAGTTGCTTCCAGTTCGAGCCGGCAGGCAGCTCGGCAATCTTAAGAACGCATGAAAGCAGGCTGAAAAGGAATATGCCAATAGGTTTGCCCAGGAAAAGGCCGAAGAAAATGCCTGTTGCCACAGGTGGTATAGAATCAACGGCGGAGAAATTCAAGGCAACCCCTGAATTCACAAGAGCGAACACAGGCATTATGAAGAATGTGACACAAGGCTGCAAGGATGCTTCAAAGGTGTGCATTAGCGGTTCGACATACCTTATTTCAGTGCTCATATTATGAATGACCTCCTGCTGCTGCGGATTTGCAAGGACATTGATTTCCCTTTGGCTGTTGGTCTTGAATTTATCAAGCAGATGCTTTATGCTCACCATGAACTGCACTTCATTGATTTTTGTGCTTGAAGGTATTGTAAGCGCAAGCAGCACGCCAGATATGGTAGCATGAACTCCTGACTGCAGTACAAAATACCATAAAGCTATGCCAGGAATCACATAGAACAATATTCTGTTCACCTTCAATTTATTGAATATGAGCAGAAGCAATACTATGAGCATTGCATAACCCAGCATGTCAAAGTGAAGGGCATGGCTAGGATAGAAAATCGCCAGAACCACTATGGAACCAAGGTCATCAACTATCGCAAGTGCTGTGAGGAAAACTTTAAGTCCTATAGGAACCCTGTTTCCCAAAAGTGAGAGGATGCCTATGGCAAATGCAATGTCCGTTGCCATTGGAATTCCCCATCCGTTTGAAGTAGGAGTTCCGTAATTGAAGGAAGTGTAAATCAACGCCGGAACTATCATTCCTCCCAATGCGGCCAGAATAGGAAGTGCGGAATGTTTGAAACTCTTGAGTTCCCCAACCATCATCTCCCTCTTTATCTCCAGGCCAACAACAAAGAAGAATACGGCCATAAGGCCATCGTTCACCCATTCTTCAAGCGTCATGCCAATGGAGAAACTGCCAATGTTCATTGACGCTTCAGTTTCAATCCAGAATCTTGTAAACCCGGATAGAGCGCTTGTATTGGCGCAAATCAAAGCTATCACAGCACAAAACAGAAGGATTATTCCGCCTATTGCCTCATTATGGACAAAATGGCTGAAACTGCTGCGAATCTGCCTTCTTGTTATCTCAAACCTAGTGGTTGGCATTGGAAATATCAGATTTATTACAAATTTGCAAATATAAGAATTTTCTGATTTTAAACAATTCCTTCTCTCATGACATCATGAATATGAACAAGGCCCATATATGAACCATTGTCCGTTACAACCACCGATGTTATCTGGAACTTGTCCATCAGGTTGAACGCCTTTACAGCCAGAGCTGAGGCTTCGATTATCTTTGGTGAAACGGACATGATGTCCGACGCCTTGAGCTTGTCCATTGGAACACCTCTCTCTATCATCCTTCTCACATCACCGTCAGTTATTATTCCAAGCAGTTTGTCATCCTCAAGGACCACGGTTGCCCCAAGCCGGTTCTGTGATATGTTTATGATAGTATTCTGAATGGACTCGTCCGGGCTCACCCAAGGGCGCAGAGTCTTGTCCATGACATCTCCAACCGTAAGATAGAGTCTCTTCCCAAGTGATCCGCCCGGATGGTATCTTGCAAAATCCTCCTGCGTGAATCCACGCATCTTGAGCAGGCATACGGCAAGGGCATCGCCCATTACAAGTTGAGTGGTGGTACTTGAGGTAGGTGCCAGATTATTCGGGCAGGCTTCCCTGTCAACAGTTGTAGGGAGCACATAGTCCGAGTGCTGGGCCAGGTAGGAATCAACGTTGGAAACCATTGCTATGAGTTTGTTGCCCATTCTCTTAATAAGTGGAGCAAGCACCTTTATTTCAGGAGTATTGCCGCTTTTTGATATGCACATTACAATATCGTCAGGCTGTACTATGCCAAGGTCTCCATGTATGGCGTCGGCGGCGTGCAGGAAAATTGCCGGAGTGCCCGTTGAATTCAATGTGGCCACAATTTTATTGCCTATTATTGCGCTTTTCCCTATTCCTGCAATTATGAGACGCCCCTTTGAATTATATATAAGTTGCAGTATTTCAATGAAATGATTATCAACAAAAGTCTTAAGTCTGGCCACCGCCTTTTCCTCTTTGTCTATCACGCTGGTTGCCAGTTCCTTCAGCGATTCTATCGAACTTTCCATAAAAAATTTTGTTTTAACTGTATAAACAAGTAATTTAGTACCACAAAGGTAACCATTTTTGGCAGCAGTAACAATTTTACCAGATATAAAATGAATATCTCATCGGTGGAACTTCACAACAAGCTCAAGGAATTTTTCGGCTTCTCATCTTTCAAGAAAGGACAGGAAGACATCATACGCAATCTCATAGAGGGTAACAACACATTCGTTCTCATGCCAACCGGCGGTGGCAAATCACTTTGCTACCAGCTTCCGGCGCTTGTCATGGACGGAACAGCTATTGTGATTTCCCCGCTTATTGCATTGATGAAAAACCAGGTCGATGCCATCAGAGGCTTTGTTTCTGAAAAGGAAGGCATAGCTCACTTCCTGAATTCATCGCTTTCAAAGGCCCAGTTGATGGAGGTTCACAAAGACCTGTTGAGCGGGGTCACAAAATTGCTGTATGTAGCACCCGAATCCCTTACCAAAGAAGAGAATGTCCTTCTGTTGCAGCAGATAAAGATATCGTTCTACGCAGTTGATGAGGCCCACTGCATCTCTGAATGGGGGCATGATTTCCGTCCGGAGTACAGAAGGATTCAGCCCATCATAAACCAGATAGGTAAAGCCCCGGTAATAGCCCTTACGGCAACTGCTACTCCAAAAGTCCAGCAGGACATACAGAAGAACCTCGGGATGCAGGATGCCAAGGTGTTCAAATCTTCATTCAACCGCGAGAACCTCTATTATGAGATACGTCCCAAGACGAACACCGAAAAGGAAATAGTCAAGTTCATAAGGAACAACCCAGGCAAATCAGGCATAATATACTGCCTTAGCCGCAAGAAAGTTGAGGAACTGGCAGAATTCCTGAATGTGAACGGAATAAAGGCCCTTCCATACCATGCCGGTCTGGATGCAGCAACCAGATCCAAGAATCAGGACATGTTCCTCATGGAGCAGATCGATGTGATTGTAGCAACCATAGCATTCGGAATGGGTATTGACAAACCCGATGTACGCTTTGTCATTCACTACAACATACCAAAAAGCCTTGAAGGCTATTATCAGGAAACAGGACGTGCAGGAAGAGACGGAGGTGAGGGTCAGTGCATAGCGTTCTACAGTTACAAAGACATACAGAAACTTGAGAAATTCATGCAAGGCAAGCCGGTAGCAGAACAGGAGATAGGCCGCCAGCTGCTTTACGATACGGTCACATACGCTGAATCCAACCAATGCCGCAGAAAAACACTTCTCAATTATTTTGGAGAGATTTACGAAAAGGAGAACTGCGGATGCTGCGATAACTGCCTTCACCCAAAGAAGCAGTTCGAAGGTTCGAAATACCTGTGCTATGTAATAGAGCTTGTACTCTCTATGAAAGAGCATTTCAAATCCGAGCATCTGGCCAACATACTGGGAGGCGTTTCTAACTCCCTTATCAAATCATACAATCACCACAAGAATGAATTTTTCGGCCTCATCCCTGGAAAAACGGAACGTTTCTGGCTTGCTGTTATAAGGCAAGGGGTGCTTCTGCACTTCCTCCACAAGGAGATAGAAACATATGGTCTGATCCATGCAACTCCACAAGGCGAAGAATACCTCAAGTATCCGTACCAAATAATGCTTACCGAGGATTCCGAATACAATGAAAGCGATGAGGACGATGACAGCATCACAGGAAGCGTGGTGAAACACACTGCAGGTGCATCCGATGAAGTTCTTTTAGGAATGCTCAAGGACATCAGGCTCTCCATGTCAAAGAAGCTGGGACTCCCGCCTTTCGTAATTTTCTCGGACCCATCGCTGATGGATATGGCTACCATGTATCCCATAACAATTGAAGAACTGAAAACCTGCCAGGGTGTGGGAGAAGGGAAAGCCAGAAAGTTCGGAAGGGAATTCTTGAAGCTCATAGCCAAATATGTTGATGAAAATGAAATAGAACGTCCTACCGATCTCGTTGTCAAGATAGTTCCCAGCAAATCCAGGAACAAAGTGTTCATCATCCAGAACATAGACCGGCGCATACCTTTGGAAGACATCGCCAGAATAAAGGATATGGAAATGGACACTCTGTACAGCGAAATAGAATCAATCGTGAATTCCGGCACAAAAGTCAATATAGACTACTATATCAGGCAGATTGTTGATGAAGACAAGATTGATGATATCTATTCTTACTTCAAGGAGGAAGCCCTTTCCGATTCAGTGACAGATGCAATGAAAGCACTTGGCGCAGACTATACAGAGGAGGAGGTACGCCTGATAAGAATCAAATTCCTTTCTGAATTAGGTAACTGATATCCAGTTGATTTCCTTGTCTCTGGCCCACCATGTCATTTGTCTTTTGGCATAATGTCTGGTATTGCGCTTAATCAGGGCAATAGCGGTGTCCCTATCATGTTTGCCATCGAAGCAATCGAAAAATTCCCTGTAGCCAACCGTTCTGAGTGCAGGCATGGAGCGCCATTTCTCCAAAGAGCGGACCTCTTTCTCCAGACCGGCTTCGATCATTGAGTCCACCCTCCTGTCTATTCTCTGATAAAGTTGCTCTCTGGGTCTTGAAAGACCAATTTTCTCTATTTCAAAAGGCCTTTGCTTCTTTTTATTGCTGCGCCAGAGCGAATATGGCCTTCCAGTTTGCAAACTTACCTCCAATGCTCTCACAACCCTTTGAGGATTTGCAAGATCAACAAATTCACAAGACTTTTCATCAACTCGCAGAAGTTCATCCACCAGCGATGGCAAACCTTCATTTTCCAGTCTGGACATGAGTCTTTCTCTCAGAAGCTGATCTGCAGGAGGAAAGTCATCGAGCCCGTTGCACAAGGCATCTATGTACAAACCGCTGCCTCCTGCCATTATCAGATGATTATGAGTCTTGAACAATTCTTCGAGCAGGGCCAGGGCCTCGATCTCATATCGGCCGGCAGTGTAATAGTCTGCAACCGAATGTGAAAAAATGAAATAGTGCTTCACAGCGGAAAGCTGCTCGCTGGAAGGAGGGGCTGTACCTATCTTCATTTCTTTGAAGATTTGCCTTGAATCGCATGAAATGACAGGGGACACTGCACTGCGGGCCATATCTATCGCCAGTTCTGTTTTACCAACGCCTGTAGGCCCAAGTACTATGCTCAGTTTTCCGCGGCCCATCAAGCTTCCTCTACGCCCTCAGGCAATTCTTCCTCATCATACAACTCATCGGAAGATGACACGTCATTCAGGAACTCATCCACTTCATCTGAATAATTCTTGGAGAACTGTTGTGGATTCTGGCCCTTTTCTTCAATGAGCCTTGGATATGATGCGCGTTTCTGAACTTCCGTTTCGCCTTCGAAGCTCAACATTATACCCCTGTTGTTCTTCAAGTTGTAAACCCATTCTATGGTTTGCTCGCCCTTTTCAAGAGTATCAGCTATGGAAACGGCATCCATTGCCCCGTCGCCAAGATCAAAAAGGCAATATTCGCTCTTCAAGCGGCCTTTGGCATCAAATCCGCGGAACATGACCATCTGGTCCGGAGAAAAGCCCATGTCATCCTGCAAGAATAAATTCAAATCATACAGGGAAATATCTTCGGTCAGCTCATACCGGCGCAAAAAAGTTTTACTCCCCACAATAGAACCCTTATAAACAAGTACCATAGTCTGTAGCATTTTGTTGAGCAAACTTACATAAAAACTTTTGATTTTACTATTACAAAAATTAAGTTTGTAATCGAAAATATGGAAATAACGGACATATACAAGAGCATAGCATCCCCGTCAAAAGGACTGTACAAGGATAACGGCAGCAAATTCCTGGCTTTTGCCTTCCCCGTAAGTTCTGTTGAACAGGCCATGGAACATATACAAAGCCTTAAAACGGAATATTTTGATGCAAGACATCATTGCTATGCTTACAGGATAGGACTTACCGGCGAAATATGGCGCGCCAATGACGATGGCGAACCTTCTTCCTCCGCAGGCAAACCTATACTCAACCAGATTCTTTCATCTGGATTGAGTGACATTCTCATTGTTGTAGTACGTTATTTCGGAGGAATAAAATTAGGCATACCAGGTCTCATAAAGGCATACAGGACCTCAAGTGCTGAAGCAATACAGACAGCCACCGTCATTGAAAAGACAGCCTGCCGCCAATTGCAGATAGACTTTGATTATGCCAATATGAACGAAGTCATGAGACTGCTGAAAAGTTTCAATCTGAGCCCTGATTCACAACAGTTCAACCTGAGATGCTCCCTGAAAGTCAATGTTCCGCTGTCCAAAGTCCAAAAATTGGAGGAAGCGTTCAGGCTTAACTATAATTTATTATCTTTGTCAATCAGAAAATAACATGCAACATGCCTAAAAGTCTGATTTCAATTCACGATTTCTCTAAGGATGAAATTCTTCATATCCTTGACATTGCAGCCGATTTTGAAAAGAATCCTAATCAGCCCATACTGCAGGGCAAAGTAATAGCAACTCTTTTCTTTGAGCCTTCAACAAGAACCAGGCTAAGTTTTGAAACTGCATCAAACCGTTTGGGTGCAAGAGTAATAGGTTTTTCGGATGCAGGAAACACCAGCGTAAGCAAGGGAGAAAGTTTGAAAGACACCATAAAGATGGTTTCTAACTATGTGGATCTCATAGTTATCAGACACCCGCTTGAAGGAAGTTCCCGCTACGCATCGGAAGTTGCCAGCGTTCCTGTCATAAATGCCGGTGATGGCGCCAACCAGCATCCGTCACAGACCTTGCTGGACCTCTATTCCATACGCAAGACGCAAGGAAGGCTCGACAACATAAACATTGATATGGTAGGTGACCTCAAATACGGAAGAACCGTTCATTCGCTTCTTCAGGCTCTTTCATTGTTTGAGTCACCTCAATTTACATTCACTGCGCCAAAGGAGCTTTCAATGCCGGACGAATACAAGGAGTTCCTCAAATCAAAGGGCATTCCGTTCCACGAAACCACCGAACTGATGGACGGTCTCAACCAATCCGATATTCTCTATATGACAAGGGTACAGCAGGAAAGGTTCACCGATCCTATGGAATATGAAAAGGTCAAGAACTGCTATTCCCTCACAGCCTCAATGCTTGACCAAGCCAAGGAGAACATGAAGATTCTCCATCCGCTTCCAAGAATAAACGAAATAGCACAGGATGTTGACGAAACTCCGTTCGCCTATTATTTCAAACAGGCAAAGAACGGAATGTACGTGAGAATGGCTATCATATCCTATCTGCTCGGCTACAGATAAGACAGTTACTCTCTAGAATTTGTAAGAGAATCCCAGTGCCACATACCTTTGGTACAGATTATATCCGGTATTGGTTTCATGACTCTCCAGAACAGTTTCATCCCATGTCTTGTAGCCGAAGACATCCGACATTTCTGCAAACACAGACCACGGGCCAAAGGATTTGTTCAGGTTTATGCACATGAAGAAGCAGTCTCCCTTTGTTGAACTCAATGTTTTAACCCTGCTGTTGTAAATCATTCTTGAGCCCAGTGACCACTGATGCCTGAACTTGAACACAGGAGACAATGAGAGATTGAAATATCTGTATTTGTCCTCCGAATCATCGAACCCATGCTCACGGCTTCTGAAATAGTTCCCGGTGAACGTACAGGAAAAAATATCGTAGTTGTATACCAGATTCACATCTGCAACCAACGTCCTCTTGATATTGCTGTTGATATAAGTCACGTACGGGATCAAACGGTTGTCCCAATTTACATTTACCGTTTCTATTCCGTCATGTGTATAATGATATCCAAAGCCAAAGGCGAATATGAAGGAGCTTGTACCTTGTGTCCAGTCATGAATATATTTTACAGCAGCTGTATATATGGATGACGGCCTCAGGTCAGGGTTTCCATGGCACCAAGTACCGTCAAGAGGGCTTTTAACGAATGAATTATCCAGCATGCTCTCCGAAGGCCTGGCAACATTCTTTGTTCCAATGAATCTCAACGCATGATGGTCAAGCATCTGCCATACCATATTGAGGTTGAAAGTCCAGTCCTTGTGCTTGCTCAGATACTTGTAATGCTGGTATCGGGCACCGGCGTTTATAGCCCATGCATCATGCTTGTATTTCAAATTAAGATATGGCGAAGCATAGACCGAACTGTTTTTCTGAGCATATACCTTGTCAGCACTGCCCGTATAGTTCAAACCGCTTTCCATGATAAGGCTGTAATCACCTTTGAGCAATGGCACTTTATACTGCATCTCCGCCTGAAAGGTCTTCGGATATACGGTCTGATTCCTGTCCTGATCCTTATAATCGCTCATGCGGGCATAATTATAATCACAAGCCAGCTTGATTCTGTGATCCTTTCCAAAGAAATGTTCGAACTGTGAAGATGCCATAAGAGCGAACATTCTGGTTCTGACCTTGTCTTCAGATTCAGAATATTCGTTGAATGTCCAGCCTTCCCCCTTTTCAAAAGTCTTGTCCAGAATTTTATGTTGATTGACATGTGTTGTATTGTCATTTCTTTCAACCACTTCACTTAACCAGAATTTAAATACATTATTGCCGCTTGGCGAAGTATAGAGCAGATCGAATTTCGCACATTGGTCCCAATAAACATCTCTCACCCATTTATCGCCATAAATTTCATACAGGATATCCTTTTCATTTATCTCATATTCCTTCTTCGCATTGTAGTATTCCAAATCCAGTTTGCCACGTATCAGCAAACCGCCATGTTTGTAATCCAGGTTCAATGCGGGCATGACACTAACCGAGGTGAAAGTGAACAATGAAGCGGATCCTGAGAATCCTTCTTTATCCGGCTTGTTTTGAACCAGGTTTATCACTCCGCCCTGTCCGTTCTTCTGCTGCGTTACCGATGGTGAGGATGATATTTCAATCTTCTCGATTTCACTGAGTTTCGTAGCAACAAGTATCTCATCATTGGCGGAACTGATAGTCTTGTCATCCAGCTGAATTTCATAACTTTCAACAGTTCTTTCCAAGTTCCTGTTCAGTATGCTCGGATACATCAGGAGCAAATCCTTGACGGAAAGATTACCTGGAAGAGCCAGTTTTTTTATATAGATGACTTCCTTGTCCGGAAGCACCTCAAGTGCATAGTTCTGTGCATTGGCATTTGAAAATGCGAATACCTGGCATAGCAGGATAAAAAACAGAAAACGCTTCATGATAAATTTATTTCTATTTGCAATACTTGTTATAAATCTCCTGCACGATGGCCTTGCTATCACCGTCAGGACCGGCGTTGAATGTACCTATGAACTCATTCCACCACTTTCTTTCATAAGCGGTGCATTCTGCATTGAAGTCAGAATATGCGGCATCATCCCAGGATTTACCCTCATCCATCACCTTGTTTATGTGTCTGAAGAACATCTCCCAGCGAGGCATGTAGTATGTAAGCGTAAGGCCGTTCCAGGTTCTTGAAGCATAATCGTTCAGAAGCATGCCGGCATCGCTCCATGATGTGAGCAAATTCCTTGCATTCCTCTCGAAATAATCCTTTTCAGAATCATCAACGCCCCAGCTGCGAGCATCGTCAATCCACTTGCCAAGGAGGAAGTAGTTCTGTGTTGAAAGGACCCTGTCCGCATCCTTCATTATCTCCAGCATCTGAGGCTGAAGTCTGCGCATTGTAGCGCTGTCACCGGTCATATATGCAGTATCATGCTGGATTTTCAACTCTCCAAACTTATTGGCGAGCATCTGGCGGGTAAGATTGGTAAGATCGAAATTGTATGCATTACCACGGCCGTCAATTTCAAGCAACTGTCCAATAATATGCTCCAGATGGCTATTATCATACTTGAGCCTTGCGTTTGTATAATAAGCCCTGGACTTCTTGATATTAGGTCTTTGGTTTATGTAACATGCCTGTCCGGGGGAGGAGAAGTCAACGTAAACGCTGTCTATGAGTTCAGTCCAGGCATCCTGGGCCGATGGATCGACAACGCCTGTTCTTCTGTTGGCCAGAGCTTTGGTCCAAGCAGGAATGTCTTTTGTCAAAGGCATGTCCCAGGCTTTTTCCAGAACATATTCGTAAACGTAAGGATTACAGTCAAAGCCCTCCAGTGTTGAGCCTATGCCCCTGAAATTCGTGCCTCCGTTAACGAATGTGTTTTCAATTCTGCTGTCAATCTCACGCATCTGCCCAACCAGATTGGTATTGCCGCCGAAATTGCCAAGATAGCACCAGATATATGGAACACCGTAGAATGACTCCGTTCTCTGCCAGACCTCCATCTTTTCGCAATAATAGTCAAGAAGCAGCTGATTGTCCGCAGGGAACGAAGTGAGATAAGCCTCCACCCTGTCATTTGTCCAGTATTTGCGCTCGTTGTAGAAAAGCCATCCCATCTGAAGCCATACTGCATTTTCATCGGCTGCCTTCAAGGATTCATATACCTGACGGCTGACCCTTCCTAGATAATCAGGCTCCCAGCTTGGCGGCATAAGTTCGTTGAAAAGATCCAGACCATAAACGTGATCGGTCCCGTAAATCTCAGTTTCTTTCTCAATGAACTTCTTCTGAATCTGTGTATAAAGCTCACTCATAGGATCCAGAAAAGTGCAGGCATATTCCGCAGTATAACCGGCCCACGGCTCAAGTTCGGTCATAGGAGCATCAGGGTAAAGCTCCTTCAGCTCCCTTGGCACGTGACCTGCAAATGCAGGAAGCACCGGTTTCATGTTCAATTCCCTCTCACGCCTGGTAATCTGTTTCTGTAACTCCAGCTGTGCATCAAGCCAGCTCTGAGGAAGCGGACCCCCCCAACGGTCAATGTTCTGCATCCTGTGCCAAGGCAGATGTGCAGGACCTGTGAAGTATGACCTCACCTGCTCATCACTCAGGCCCATCTCTGTCCATATCTGATACCAGATGGACTCCTGGCCTGTTATTGCCAGAGGCAGATTCACTCCGTTCATTGCCATCCAGTCTATGAAATGCTCCCAGTCAGACCATCTCCACCAAGGCATGGTGTAGCCGTATGTGCAATAGTTCAGGAAGAATCTGTCTGCAACGCGCGCTTTTATTGTAACTGGCTTTTCCACCTCAGGCCATTTTGCTGGAAGGACAGGGTCGTCACCAACAAGCCACCCATATTCTGCATTGCAATAATATTTCAAATAATAATTGAGGCCTACTGCCATTGAGTTGGCATTGTTGGCAATGATTTCAAGCCTGCGCCCTTTCTGCTGCAAGGTGAAGAAATCATCTGCTTGCGTTGAGTCAATCACTTCCAGCATTGTTCCGTCCTCCTTCTGCATACAAAGGACATGCTCATTGGAAAGGGTGAATTTGAAATGAGAGGCCGCCTTGTTCCCCAATACTCTGGCAGCCAGGGCCTGAGCTGCCATTTCTTCCTGATTTTCACTTATTGATGCATCATTGCAGGAAACCAACAATACAGTGGCAAATGCCAATAATACCAATACTTTCCTCATAGCTTAAAAATACTATCACTCACGTTTCGCAAGCATTTAATTTATTTCTTTTCAAGAACTTACAGGGGCTTGCGAAACTTATTCCCACCGCACTTTCTTGGTGTTTTACCCTCTCCCTAAATCCCTCTGCTAAATAGTCTATTACTTTTTAGCAGTCTCTTTTTATTTTTTAGACCCCCGCAGACTTACGTCTGCCCCCCCGAGGGGGATTGCGTTCCTTCCGGTGCGGTCGCTATGCGACTTTTTAAGAGAGGGACTTTTTCATCGGCATAAATGCCTCAAAATAGGTGTTTCGCATAAATGCGAAACTTGAGTTACTATTACAATTCTTTACAAAGATAGTAACACAATACAATTTATACA
>JAZRWT010000127.1:0-3267 GCA_045599845.1 Candidatus Egerieisoma sp.
AAATTCCATTTACAATTATGCAATGCAATTTTGCGCCCGCCAAAAGGATACTACATAATCCGGCCCTGAAATTTAAAGGTACAAGCCATACGGAAAAATGATTATATTCGCATTGTGATTGGGACTCTAATGAACTATAACAAAATAACCATCTATGAAACACTATTTCATTTTAGCTCTTGCAGCGGCAATGACAGTTGTTGCAAGTATTTTCACAAGCTCCTGCGGCAATAATGAAAATCCTGAAAAAACAGCTGCAATGGAAAGGCTTCAGGCCAATCTTCCAATGTATGATTCCACGTTACAGGCTTTGATTGAAAGGGATTCTATCCCTATGATAGACCTGGTATATTATTCCAACGGAGCAAGCATCCATCTTCAGAAAGTGAATCCTGCTGTTTATGCAGAAGATGAAGCAGAAAAGACACACGTTTTCCAAGCCGCTTCGCTGAGCAAGGTAATCTTCTCCTATATTGTAATGCAAATGGTTGAGAACGGTGAAATCGATCTCAACACTCCGCTTTGCAATTATACCGATATTAACCGTTTCGAGCAGGCAAATGACAGCATAAACACAGCACGTGCAAAGAAAATCACAGCAGCAATGGTTCTCAACCATCGTACCGGTCTTACCAACTGGGCAGCAGGCCCTTCTTCAGATGAATGGCCAACATCAACAATAACCTTCTCGGTTGAGCCCGATTCATGCTACGGATATTCAGGTGAAGGAATGGCATTCCTCCAAAGAGCCGTTGAATCAATCAAAGGCAAAAGCATTGACGAAATAGCAAAGGAAATGGTATTCGAGCCTCTTGGTCTTGAACATACCGCTTATTGCTGGCTCGATGAATATGATTCACTTGCAGTCAATGGATACAAGATGAATTTCGAGAACAGAGGTCAGGGCAGGCATCCTAGGTCAAATGTAGCCTACACCCTCAGGACAAACGCCGAGGACTATGCTAAATTCCTCACAGCGATAGCTACGAAATATTACCAGCCTGCTGTGAACGGCAATGTTGCAAACGGACTTACCGAAGAATACTGGAACCTGTTCCTCACTCCTAATCCTGAGATAGCAAAGAGATACTGGGATGAAGAAAGGGCTTGTGACAGCACAATGTACTGGTGCAACGGCATAGGCCTTGAAAAGAATGCAAATCAGGGCAACGTTTACTGGCATTGGGGAGACAACGGCAGCTTCAAGGCACTGTTCATGTATGTCCCTGCACGTGGCGAATTCTTCATTTACTTCACCAACAGCTCTTACGGCCACGAAATAGTTTCAGACATAACCAAACTCTTCTTTGAGGACGACACCCCGTTTGCAGTTGACAACTGGATCAATCTCTAAACCAGATTCCAAATATAGAAGGGGCTGACTAAAAAGTCAGCCCCCATGTTTTACCCTCGCTGCTTCGACTTTCTTCTAGAAAGTCTCGCTGACGCTCCAGCACGGCGCTGATGCGCCTTTATAATCATCATTTTTTATACCAGATGATGCTTGAGTTGGGCGGTGTATGTGCTGTGCTGGTCAAGCAGTGCACCGCTTGCTTCGCACATTGGGAAGGTTTGCGGTGTAAGTTGCATTATTGGTGTGGCAAACACTTTATCTGAGTAAAGTTCAAGGTGCTTCTCTATGAAATTCCCTTGGAAGGACCGGCAGATTTCAGGGGTGAGATCATCAAGCCTGAAATCACCGAGTGTATCAAGTATGAAAAGTACATCACCTATTGTGTAGTCGTGAATGGTTCTTTTACCACTCAACATCTGATGCTTTGGGAAATAGCGTACCTGGTCACTGTCCTCTGAAACCAATATGCCGCTCTTGCACAATTCCTTTATTATGCTATCGAGCAGTGTTGGCGGTATGGATACGAATTTCTGTTTCCTGCCTGAGCTTGATGAACTATCGCCCAGTGGGAACATATCCTTGCCTATCTGCTCGAAAGTGAGGCCTTTCAAATGCTCATCCTGGTCAAAGAGGCGGAAGATGTGTGAAATTGTGAGGAGGGTGAGGTAGCGGCGGTAGGCCGGGGCAAGGTATTCTATTTTCCTATCGAGGTAAAAACCTGTCTTGTTAAGTCTGAGGCAGCCTACTGCTCCTATGAGGATTATCTGCCATGCCCAGAAAAGCCAGAATACTATGAGGAGTATGTTTATGCCGTCGAACTTGAGGCGCATGAGGTTGCTTACAAGGTATGGAAGGACCAGGGACCATGCCAGGAGGCAGATGGAGGTGCCGGCGGCAGAGAGGAAGGTAGGACCCCATTTCGGCTTCTTGTCGTAAGGAATGCTTCTGAAGGCCAGGGCAATGAACAGGAACAATATTATGAACAGGAGTGAATATTGCAGTGCCATTGAACTCAGATGACCTATGATTTCCGTGAACAGGGTTGAGGTTATGGCAATGACTATGAGCATCTTGAAGTACAGCGAAAGCGATTGTCCAAGCGTTCTGTTCTTTGAACCCCATATTTTGTTGAATGCGTGCTGAACATTGTTGAAGAAGCAGATAACGGCATATATGATTACCGCAAGGGCAATCCATCCGAACCATTTGTACTGGGCGAATATGCCCTTTATCCCTATCTGGGCTATTTCATCGAAAGAACCTACTGAATCGCCTATGTTGGGCATAAGGAGGTCCGTTGAGGATGAAACGCTTACGTTAGTATTGGAAACGTCGCAGAGGATGTATATGCACATCCAGAGCGGCACTATTCCAATGATTGTGTAATACGTGAGCGCAGCGGCCGTTATGTGCAAATCCTGCATTACATTCCGCCAATAAGGAACAAGTTCCTTGATGTCTTTTATCCACCTGCTGATAAAGGAAGGTAATTTGAGACAAGATGCTTTCATGCTAAATGATTCAACTCATCCTTGATTAAGTTGTTCTTTAATCATTCCTAATCTATTGGGAATGTGATTGACTTGGTAACGTCCCAATATGTGATTTCAAGAGTATAATCTCCTGCTGAAAGTGAGGCGGTATCTATGGATATCACAAGGTTTTCATAAGAAACTGCCGATGTGATGACCTTGCCGTTCTTGTCCTTCAATTTCCAACTGAATTCGGTGGCACCGGTTTTATTGTCAACTGTATCGTTATAAGGAAGTATGATTGATAGAATCCTGCTCGTCCTGCTATAAGAGAGTTTCACATAGTTCATGAAATCCTCCTTCTGGCCGGCTGGATAAACTATACCTGTCACATCCTCCTCATAGTAAGGTAACTCTGTCCATTTTTGACTGCCGGAAGGT
>JAZRWT010000128.1:0-4250 GCA_045599845.1 Candidatus Egerieisoma sp.
CGACATCTCCCATGAAGTATGCCGGCCAGCGGTCGGTCACCCAAACCTTTTCGCCGAGCTCCTTAGGGGTGAAGTTTTCGGTGATGGCTCCGTGGCTCCTGCTGCTGTCGAAGGCGAGATACGTGGCAACGCCGTTCTGGAAGGCCCAGAGCCAGCTGTTCTTGCCGCTGACGCTGACCCCGGTCTCGTCCGCTCCGGCGACTTTGCCGGCCGCTACCTTCCGGCGTATCATCTCGCACGGCTCCTTGGAGAACTTCCTCATCGAGTTCAGCATGTTGGACACGGACCCCTCGCTTAGATGATTTTTTTTAAGTTATATCAGGGTGGCGAAAGCCCCGCGCCTTCCCTCAGTTTACAGTCAGGTCAGGTGTACCTGAGTAGTTAACTATTTCCTACATAGCCCAATTTTGGGCATATTATTCCAATATGCTATATTTTTCCGGAAATTCGTTAGAAATGAGGCTACAAACAGTGGCAGTAATGAAAAAAATACCTCACCCACAGTGTGCCTGTGAGCGAGGTATATTTTATGTGACCTGTTTATTTAATGGTAAGTTACTCTGCGCAATTCAGAGGTTTAATCTGGGTGAAGAAATCATTGCCCTTGTCATCTACCAGGATGAATGCAGGGAAATTCTCAACCTCAATCTCCCAGATGGCCTCCATGCCAAGTTCAGGATACTCAAGGCACTTCACGCTCTTGATATTCTCCTTTGCAAGAATGGCTGCAGGACCACCTATGCTGCCAAGATAGAAACCGCCCTGTTTCTTGCATGCGACCGTTAGCTGCTGGCTGCGGTTACCCTTTGCAATCATGATCATGCTGCCGCCGTTCTCCTGGAAAAGATCAACGTAGCTATCCATACGTCCTGCAGTTGTAGGACCGAATGAACCGCTAGGCATTCCTGCAGGAGTCTTTGCAGGACCGGCGTAGTAAATAGGATGGTCCTTGATATACTGTGGAAGACCTTCGCCCTTCTCTATTCTCTCCTTGAGCTTTGCGTGTGCAATGTCACGGCCAACAATGATTGTTCCGTTAAGGAGCAACTGAGTTGAAACAGGATATTTGCTCAAGTCTGCAAGAACCTCGTTCATAGGACGGTTAAGATTGATTTCAACACCATGTTTGTGCTTTGCTCCAAGATACTGTGCTGGAATCAGACGTGCAGGATTTGAATCCAGAGTCTCAAGCCAGAGACCTTCACGATTAATCTTGCCCTTGATGTTCCTGTCCGCGCTGCAGCTTACGCCCATACCTACCGGACAAGAAGCGCCGTGCCTTGGCAAACGGATTACCCTTATGTCGTGAGCCATGTACTTGCCTCCGAACTGTGCTCCCAGACCAATATTGTGAGCAGCCTTCAGAAGTTTTCTCTCCATTTCAAGGTCACGGAATGCATTGCCCATTTCGCCGCCGTCCGTAGGAAGCGCATCGTAATATTTTGCTGATGCCATCTTCACAGTCTTGAGGTTGAGCTCGGCTGAAGTACCGCCTATTACAAAAGCAATGTGATATGGAGGGCAGGCCGATGTTCCAAGAGTCTTCATTTTCTCAACGAGGAATTTCTCGAGTTTCTCAGGGTTTAGCAATGCCTTTGTTTCCTGGAAGAGGTATGTCTTGTTCGCACTTCCACCACCCTTTGCAACAAAGAGGAACTTGTATTCGTCACCGTCAACTGCATAGATATCAACCTGGGCAGGGAGATTGTTTCCGGAGTTCTTCTCCTTGTACATGTCTATGGCCAAAGTCTGTGAGTAACGGAGGTTGTCTGTTGTATATGTGTCATAAACTCCGTGGAATATTGCTTCCTCGTCACCGCCGCCGGTATAGACCATCTGGCCCTTCTTTGCTATTACGGTTGCTGTTCCTGTATCCTGGCAGAGAGGGAGCTGGCCTTCCACTGCAACATTTGCATTGAGCAGGAAGGTAAGGGCAACTGCCTTGTCGTTTGCGCTTGCCTCAGGATCGCTGAGAATCTTGGCAACCATTTCGTTGTGCTCAGGTCTGAGCATGAAGGCAACATCGTGGAAAGCCTGACGGCTGAGCATTCTTATACCCTCAGGATCAACCTGAAGCATTTTCTTTCCATTGAAATCAATCTCTTTTACATAATCCTTGGAGATAAGATGGTACTTTGTAGTATCCGCTCCAAGAGGAAACATTGTCTGATACTTGAAATCCATAATTTTTATTTTTTAATATGTTCTATTTTCTACTTCGATAGTTATTTCAAAAACTCAAGTTTCGCAAGCATTCAATTTATTCTTTTTCATAAACTTATGGAAGGCTTGCGAAACTTCTTCCCACCGCACTTTCCTGGTGTTTCACCCTCTCCCTAAATCCCTCAGTCAAAAAGTAAACTTTTTGGCTGAACTTGTAATTTAACCCCCGCTGCACAAGGCAGCTGCCCCCAGGGGCATTGCGCTTCCACTGCGTTCCAGCGGGCACCTTAAGGTGCCTTGGCTAGTCGGGACTTTTTCATCGGCATAAATGCCTCAAAATAGGTGTTTCGCATTGCGAAACTTAAGTTCCTTTATCACTTCTTGCAGAACTCAAGTAGGTAACGGCGCATGAACTCGTTCAGATCACCGTCCAGAACCGCCTGGGTGTCAGAGGTTTCGCATCCTGTGCGCAGGTCCTTTACCATTTTGTACGGATGTAGCACGTAGCTGCGTATCTGGGAGCCCCACTCTATCCTCTTTTTCTGCCCTTCCAGTTCGGCCTGTTTTTCACGCCTTTTCTCAAGTTCCAGTTCATAAAGATGAGATTTGAGAATACGCAAGGCGTTCTGCCTGTTGTCAAGCTGGGAACGTGTTTCGGTGTTCTCAACCACAATTCCGGTTGGAATATGCCTTACGCGCACGCCTGTTTCTACCTTGTTCACATTCTGTCCGCCGGCCCCGCTTGAACGGAAAGTATCCCACTCAAGGTCCGCCGGATTTATTGTGATTTCAATTGTGTCATCAACCAACGGATACACGAAAACTGAAGAGAAGGTGGTCTGCCTCTTGCCCTGTGCGTTGAAAGGGCTTATTCTCACCATTCTGTGAACTCCGTTCTCCGCTTTCAGATAACCGTATGCATAATCTCCCTCTATTGCTATGGTTGCGGATTTTATTCCCGCCTCATCGCCATCAAGAACGCTGTAAACCGTTGTCTTGTAACCGTTTCTCTCTGCCCATCGCAAGTACATTCTGAAAAGCATGCTGCTCCAGTCATTGCTCTCGGTTCCGCCTGCGCCTGAATTGATTTTAAGCAGTGCACTCATGTTGTCTCCCTCCTCTCCCAACATGCTCTTGGCCTCAACCTCTTCAAGCAGTTTGCTCAGTGAAGCAAATTCATCGTCAAGCAATTCCTCCTCCTCGGTTTTTGAAGTTTCAGCCTTGCCGCCGGAAGCTGCCTGCTCAACATTCTGCCGTTTGTTCAAGCCGGATTGTTCACTTGCTGCATCAATGCCAGTCTGCGGAGCTGACTTTCTTGAACTATCGCCAGTGGAAGAAGATTTTGAAGCAATGTCAGCAATGGATTCAAGGGCCATTTCACGGAGAGATTTCACATCCTCCAGAGAAGAGGCCAGCTTGTTCACAGAGTTCACCCAATATTTCTTCTCGGATACTTTTTTCAGGAATGCCTCAGCCTCCTTTGGATTGTCCCAAAAGCCGGCAGCTGCACTTTTCTTCTCAGCCTCGGCTATTTCCACTGCCTTTCCTTCAACGTCCAAAGACTTCTTGAGGGCCTCTATCCTCTGCGCGCAATCATTTATCTGTTCCTGTTGAACCATTCCAATGAAAATTTTACACTGCTGCCGGAATTTTGTACAAACGTCTGGTTCCGGCATGATTAATTTGCAAAGGTAAGGCTTGCTGAGCACAAATCCAATCTGCCCGCTCCTATTTCTATTGAACAAAATGCAAGTTGATATGAAAGCCTTTCATTCTTGAATTGATTGATGAAACAGCTTTTGCAGCCCGGCAGAAATGTAGGCGGTCAGATTGGATTTATAGTAAACAAGCCTTATCTTTGAGTTCAATACATATGAGAAATATTCAAATTAACAGATTAGGTATAGGCGCTTAGTGCACACTATTGATTTAACTGATTATAAGCTAGTTGGTTGATATTTGACCATTCTACGAAGGAGCACATCGAAGATTGTGTCCATCTGGTTACGTCTGTTATACCTGAAATGGTACTCGTCAAGATAGCCCTGCATCCTCTCTTTAGAGCAATGATGATGTATTCCACGCAG
>JAZRWT010000129.1:0-9949 GCA_045599845.1 Candidatus Egerieisoma sp.
CAAGAATTGAATCTATCTTATCATAGCTCAAGCCTGAATGTATGCATAATGCCGGAATGCCTCTTTTCACAAGAGCTTCAACCTGATCTTTCATCAAAGCTATAAGAGGAGATATGACAATGGCAATTCCGTTTGAACATAATGCCGGTATCTGATAGCATATTGATTTGCCTCCTCCGGTTGGCATGAGAGCAAGCGTATCATTACCGGACATTATGGAATCTATGATTTCCTTCTGTCCCGGTCTGAAACCGTTGTAACCCCAATATTTGTTCAAAGCCTCAAGTGCATCCATTGATTCCACGGCATTTCCGAGTACTAATTTAATGATTACCGTAAAGAATAAAAAATGAAATTAAGGAAATATTGAGTATATTTGCATTAATGCAGGGTATTTGCACACATTTTGCATATCCTTGCATGTAATGGGATTATTTATTACTAATTTTTATAGAATATGTGCAAAATCGATTTAACAAAGTATGGCATTGAAAATGCTGCAAAAATCATGTACAATCCTTCATACGATGAACTGTTCAATGCAGAAATGGCTCCAGGCCTTGAAGGCTATGATAAAGGAGTGATGACTGAACTCGGCGCAGTGAATGTAATGACAGGAGTTTATACCGGCCGTTCTCCTAAAGATAAATTCTGGGTAATGGATGAAGTTTCAAAGGATACAATATGGTGGACTTCAGACGAATACAAGAATGATAACAAACCTTGTTCAAAGGAAAGCTGGGCTGAACTCAAGAAAATTGCACAGAAACAGCTTTCTGGAAAGCCTCTTTATGTTGTTGATGCATACTGCGGAGCAAATGAGAACACAAGAATCAAGGTAAGATTCATCATGGAAGTTGCATGGCAGGCACATTTTGTAAGAAACATGTTCGTGCGTCCAACAGAGGAGGAACTGAAGAACTATGGTGAGCCTGATTTCGTTGTTCTTACAGCATCCAAGGCAAAAGTTGACAATTACAAGGAACTTGGTCTCAATTCAGAAACAGCAGTTGTATTCAACCTTACCGAGAAAATGCAGATTATTCTCAACACATGGTACGGCGGTGAAATGAAGAAAGGAATGTTCTCATATATGAACTATCTCCTTCCTCTCAAAGGCATTGCAGCAATGCACTGTTCAGCCAACACAAATTCAAAGGGTGAAACAGCAATATTCTTCGGTCTTTCAGGTACTGGCAAGACAACCTTGAGCACAGACCCTAAGCGTGCGCTCATAGGTGATGACGAGCATGGCTGGGATGATGACGGTATCTTCAATTTCGAGGGTGGTTGCTATGCAAAGGTAATCAACTTGAGCAAGGAGGCAGAGCCTGACATCTACAACGCTATCAAGAGGGACGCTCTCCTTGAGAACGTAACCGTTGATGAGAACGGAAAGATTGATTTCGCAGACAAGAGCGTTACTGAAAATACAAGGGTATCATACCCTATTTACCATATCAACAATATTGTAAAACCTATTTCAAAAGCTCCTGCTGCAAACAAGGTTATCTTCCTTTCAGCAGATGCATTCGGTGTGCTTCCTCCAGTATCAATCCTTACACCTGAACAGACCAAGTATTACTTCCTCTCAGGCTTCACTGCAAAACTTGCAGGAACAGAGCGTGGCATCACTGAACCTACTCCAACCTTCTCAGCTTGCTTCGGTGCAGCTTTCCTTTCATTGCATCCTACAAAATATGCAGAGGAACTCGTAAAGAGAATGGAACAGTCAGGTGCAAAGGCATACCTTGTAAATACAGGATGGAACGGTACAGGCAAGAGAATCTCAATCAAGGATACAAGAGGAATCATTGATGCAATACTTGATGGCTCAATAGACAAGGCCCCTGTAAAGAAAATTCCTTTCTTTGACTTCGCAGTTCCAACAGAGCTTCCTGGCGTTGACACCAATATCCTTGATCCACGCGATACTTACGCTTCAGCTGAGCAGTGGAACGAGAAGGCAAAGGATCTGGCTTCACGTTTCATCAAGAACTTCGTGAAGTTCACAGGCAATGAAGCAGGTAAGGCTCTTGTATCAGCAGGACCTGCACTCTAACCAACAGTTTGGCAACGGACAATGCTCTGAATACTATTAAGAAGATGGGGCTGACCAAAAAGTCAGCCCCTCATTATTTTACCCCCGCTGCTTTGCAGCTGCCCCACTGGGGCATGCCGCTTTCACTATGTTCCAGCGGTGTTTTAAGCTGCTTCGACTTTCTTTCCGAAAGTCTCGCTGACGCTCCAACACGGCGCTGATGCGCCTTTTTCAGTCACCCTCGTTTTAAATTTTCAACAGTGCTATGGTTTTCTAAAAGGTATATATGCTGGAAGCTTCCTTTCTTGGCAGGGCAACGGTTATCACATCATTGCCTGCTTTCACCCCGATGGATTTCAATGCCACTTCCGCTGACTCAAGAGCTTTCTCAGGTGTATTGTTGTTCTCGCTCAAATGGCAGAGGAATATGTGCGTGAGGCCGTTGTGATAAACCTGTCTCAATATTTCAGCCATGCGGTCATTGCTCAAATGTCCCTGACCGTTGCAGATCCTGACTTTCAGTTCAGGTGAATATGGTCCTCTCATGAGCATATCTATATCAAAGTTGCTTTCAAGAATAAGTACATCAGATTCCTTGGCGAATTTCACCAGTTTTTCATTTGACTGCCCGATATCTGTGGCCAGCGTAAAAGTGGTATTCTCAATTTTGATTTTATAACCTACAGTTTGAGTTGCATCATGGCTCACAAGAAATGGAGTGAATTGAACACCATCATGTTCAAAAGTTTCGTCAAGTTTTGTGTAACGTGCACAACCGCTCATTCTGCCTCTGGTACAGAAATGATGAACCAGCGAGTTATGAAGGACTCTTGTGGCGAATGCAGGAATCTGATATTTCCCACATATCACACCAAGGCTCTTTATATGGTCAAGATGGTCGTGAGTGACCAGCACAAAATGAATCTTTGAAAAGTCCAGTCCATGTTCCTGAAGGCGCTTCTTGATTGTGCGCGGTCCTATACCTGCATCAACAATGAAGGCTCCGCCCTGATGCTCGAAGTAATAGCAATTTCCGTTGCTTCCGCTTGATAAAGATATGAACTTTACCATTATGCCTCCTGACCCAGTTGTGAAACAAGTTCAATAACCAGACTGGTCATTTTATCTGCGGCTGCATCTGCAGCAATTACAACATCAGCTCCATCATTAACATAATCATCGGCATAATTGTCATGTGCTTCATTTGTAATTACGCTGATTCCCATTACAGGAATGTTCATATGCCTTGCTGCTATCACTTCCGGAATGGTTGACATGCCAACCGCGTCTGCACCAGCGTTTCTATAGAATTTGTATTCGGCAGGTGTTTCATAGGTTGGTCCTGTACTTCCAAGATATACGCCATGACGCAGTCCTATCCCAAGTTTATCTGCAATTTTATCAAGTTTCGAAATAAGATACTTGTCGTACGGCCTGGTCATATCCGGGAATCTCGGTCCCAATTCATCAATATTCTGGCCAATCAAAGGATTAGGAAGCATATTGATATGGTCGGTAATAGCCATGAGGTCTCCAACCTTGTACTTGAAATTCACTCCGCCTGCTGCATTTGATACAAAAAGGTATTTTATGCCAAGCAACGCCATTACCCTTATTGGAAGTACTACCTGCTCCATAGGATAGCCTTCATAATAATGGAATCTTCCCTGCATGGCCAGCACCCACTGTCCGCCAAGTTTGCCGTAAATCAGGTTCCCTTTATGACCTATCGCAGTAGAAACTGAGAAACCTGGAATTTCCTTGTAAGGAATAACCTGGGCTTCTTCAATGATATCTCCAAGTTTTCCAAGGCCGCTGCCCAGCACTATTCCAACCAAAGGCTCTATTGGAGTTATCCTGCTTTTAATATATTCTACGGCAGTTTTTATTTTCAACAATCTTGTATCTTTTTCCATAAGGCTTTATTTACAATTATCAAGTATCACTATAACTTTTTGAACGCCCTGGTCCATAGATATAGAATTAACATTATCAACATAGTCCAAGCAAATTTAATAAAATGTTTATACATTTGCCAATAAATTAATCCCAGCAGGAATCATGACCGATATCAAAAGACAGATATTGAAACTATACTCGAAGTTCAAATCACAGAGCCAGACAAGCCAGGCCTTCATCATTCTTATAATCCTATTGATAATAGGCATTCTACTGCGATGGAACACTGTCATTGACGGCATAGTCCGCGGGTTCCGTTTTTACAGCGAATAACGTGCCAAAGTGTGATAACAAGAGGGCCTGACTAAAAAGCCAGTCCCTCTCTGCAAGATATCATACTGGTGATAAGCTATTTAGCAAATGCTACACTGCGGGTTTCACGTATTACGGTAATCTTCACCTGACCAGGGTAAACCATTTCTTCCTGAATCTTCTTTGCAATTTCAGTTGAGAGATTCTCAGCCTCCTGATCACTTACCTGTTCGCTGCCAACTATCACTCTGAGTTCGCGGCCTGCCTGTATTGCGTATGTTTTGTTGACTCCCTGATAAGACAAGGCAATGTTCTCCATATCCTTGAGCCTCTTGATATATGATTCAATGACTTCACGCCGTGCACCAGGACGGGCACCTGAAATGGCATCTCCCACGAGTACGAGTGGAGAAATGAGCGAGGTCATTTCAACTTCTTCATGGTGAGCACCTATAGCATTGCATATTTCCGCACTTTCCTTGTATTTCTCAGCGAGCTTCATACCAAGGAGTGCGTGTGGAAGATCCGGATCTTCATCTGAAACCTTGCCAATGTCGTGAAGCAATCCGGCTCTGCGGGCAGCCTTTGAATTCAAGCCGAGTTCAGAAGCCATTGTTGCACAGATGTTTGCAACCTCCCTTGCATGCTGGAGCAGGTTCTGACCGTATGAAGATCTGTATTTCATTCTACCAATGAGCTTGACCAGCTCAATATGGAGCCCGTGAATTCCAAGATCTATGCAGGTTCTCTTGCCTGTTTCCATGATTTCATCTTCAAGCTGCTTCTGAACCTTTGCAACAACCTCCTCTATTCTTGCAGGATGTATTCTTCCGTCTGTAACAAGCTGATGCAACGCAAGACGTGCAACTTCCCTCCTTACCGGATCGAATGCAGAAAGCAGGATTGCTTCAGGTGTATCGTCAACTACTATCTCAACACCGGTTGCAGCTTCCAATGCCCTGATGTTCCTTCCTTCACGACCTATTATACGCCCCTTTATTTCATCACTTTCAATATTGAATACGGTTACAGCATTCTCTATTGCAGTTTCCGGTGCTGTTCTCTGTATTGTGTTGATTACAATACGTTTTGCTTCTTTGCTGGCGGTAAGGCGTGCTTCATCCATGACATCGTTAATATATGAAGACGCTTCAGTTCTGGCTTCATCTTTCATGGATTTCACCAGTTCCGCCTTTGCTTCCTGAGCGCTCATTCCGGCAAGTGATTCAATTTTTTCTATGGCAGCTTTCTTCAGCTTTTCATATTCGTCAATCTTTTTGTTGACCAGTGCCAGTTGCGCATTCAGATTGTTCTTTATTTTCTCTACATCCTGCTGCTTCTTCTCCAACTCGTTCTTATGTTGGTTAACAATGAGTTCGGCTTGCTTTACCTTGTTCTCGAGAGTCTGTACATGATTGTTCTTCTCGTTGATGAACTGCTCGTGTTCACTTTTGAGCTGCAGGAATTTTTCCTTGGCCTGGAAGATTTTTTCCTTCTTTATATCTTCTCCCTCCTTTACAGCCTGTGCAATGATCTCCTCTTTCTTCTTCTTGAGGACAATATGGTTAACTACATAATATGCAGCTGAGAATCCTGCTATGCACCCTAACAGGGATATCAATATGATAATGGAAAGTGTCATTTTAATTATATATATGTTTGTAAATAATTGCTTGAAAAAGCCGCCGCTTCAGCCCTTTTCCGGAAAAACCTGAAAAGATAAGATTTGGGCTCTGTTATTACCGCAACCTTCCAACGTCCTTATAAAAAGAATCCCCTTGAAAAAGGGTAACCCAGGCCTGATTTTGGCATGCAGTTCACCCGTTTGATTTTATTAGTGTTGATTTTCGCAAAAATACTGCTGTTGCAGCGGCTGGTTCTCCAAATATGAGTTGAGACGTTCACTCAGACTGTTCAAATCTTCAAAAAATGTATCATCCTTTTCGGCAATCATAACAGAAGCAATTGACTTTGCGTAGTTAAAGAGAATGATTGCAAGAATATCCAATGTGTCTTTGGTTGCTGCTTTCGCCTTGAGGCTATCGTATGATTTGGATATCATCTGGGCAGCCATCCTGCATGCCTGCTCATTTTTAGGTGAAGAATCATCTATATTGAACTGGAATTTTCTGTTCGCTATCTCCAATGTTATGTTCTGCCCCATGATATCAGATTGTAATCAGTTTAAGACAATGGTCAATTTCTTTAATTATCGAGTCTATCTTTTCTTTTGCTTCAACGGAATCTTTTGAAGTACCACTGAATGCTTCCGCCAACTCTATAGTTTTTAATCTTTCTTCTAATTTTTCTACTCTAGCGTTTAATTTTAATATTGTTTCCTGTGCGTTTTTATAATTCTCAGCCAATTCATTCCTTTCATACACTGCTGTTTCATACAAGGAAATCAAGTTGTTGATTCTCTGTTGAAGCTTTTCCAGAACAGCTGTTTTGTTAATTTGCATATTTACGCACCTAATAATTCCTTTTGCAAATATAAATATTTTTTTTTCTTATTTTTCAAAGAGAAGTTTCCTGTCTGACATGCCCAGCTTGTCTGCCATTTTCTCAGGTATGAATTTCCAGCTGCTGTGGGCGTTGAGATCAATTCTCCCGTTTATGAACATATCGTAGATCATACTTCTTATATCGGAGTATCTTTCAAGCAATATGTCCTGAAGTCCGTTTTCAGGAATTCCCGCACCTTCAGTAATAAGTTTTCCGCCTCCATTGGCCCTGTAGGAGGAAATAGCAACAGTATATGTGCTGTCAGGCTGGAATGAGCTGCCATCGGCCATACTCTGTATATCTATCCTTTGACCGTAATCCTTGGTTATGTCAACAGTATAATTTATTCCTGCGGCTGAATCGAAATAGTATGAAGGATATTTGAAACGGAATTTCGTATTATTTCCCGCAGATTGACCGTCTGTCCTTACATTGCTTGCTTCAATGTTCAGAAGATGCTCTCCGGAAACGGCTTTTTCTCCTATCCACAGCATATATGAATATTCAAGGTAGTCTTTTATCTGTTTGCCTGTAAGCTTGATTTTATAAAGTTCATTCTCATACGGGAATATTACGAACAAGTCCTGGAAGCTGATGTCACCTTTATACAGACGGCCTTTGGAAGTGAGAGGCGCAGTCAGGCTGATGCGGGCATCTGAAGCAATCAATTGAACATTATGTATAAGATTCAGGTATGCGCTCGGACCAAAAAATGCATCGCTCATTACCAGATTTTCCTCCAGTGTCCCTATTTTCCTGTTTGAAAAATCGTAAACTTTCCTATACTCATCCTTGAAGGCTGAGACATAATCGGTGTCTATTGCAACTTCATTCATAGGAACAAGTTTGCTGTCAATAGATTTTGAGATTACTTTCCCAGATTTGACTTCTATTTCCAAATCAAGTCTGGCAACAAATGAGCATCTGGCACCCGGATCTATCAATACGGTCCCATTGTCCATTCTGGATGAATGAGGTGCGTGGTCATGACCGCACAGCAATGCGTCAATACCTTTAAGGTTTCTGGCAAGATAGAGGGAAGGATTTTCAAAATCGTCATATTCGCCGGTTCCAACACCTGCGTGGCAGCAAAGAATTGTTACATCCGGTTTCTCAGTTTCATTCACATGGTCAACCATTGCCTGGGCACATTCCCGTATATCTTTAAAATCCAAACCCTTCCAAAGATTCTCTCCAAGCCAGCTCTTGATATTAGAATTATCATATCCAATCACTGCCACTTTGATGCCATTCTTGTTAATAATGGCATATTTCATGAAATAAGCCTCATCTGTGCCTTCCCTGACTATATTGGCTGCCAGGTATGGAATTGACAGTTGGGAGTAGATCCTGTCGTAAACCGGATGGCCAGCTTCTATATCGTGATTCCCCACAACAAGAGCGTCATAACCGAGATAATCCACAAGTTTGACCATCAAATGTGTATCATTCAATGTATCTATGTAATTGGCCCAGTAAGCGGCATTGTCACCTTGAATGAAATCTCCGTTGTCAATTTTCAATACGCAGTCCTTTCCATATAGAGAATCACATTCCTTGAAGTATGATGAAACATTTGCAAGCGAGGTCTTATTGGCACTTCCGTTGTAGAGGCTGTCGAAATATTTGCCGTGTACATCGCTGGTTTCCAAAATAGTAATTCTGTATGTACCGTCCTTTCTTCCGCAGGAAAAAGATGTTACAGCAAGAAGCATCAGAGCAAGGTCCCTGAAAAAGAGCTTGAATGACTTATTCATTTTGTTTATTCAATTTATTGATAATCATGGCAATGGCTCCATCGCCCGTTACATTGCAGGCAGTACCGAAACTATCCATTGCAATATACAGAGCAATCATCAGAGCCTGCATTGAAGATGTGAATCCCAGATACTCAGCCAAAGGTCCCAAAGCTGCCATTATGGCTCCACCCGGTACTCCCGGCGCTGCGACCATTGTTATTGACAGCATGCAGATGAATACCAGGAAGTCTGTGAAGGGAAGAGTCACCCCCTGCATGTACAGAACTGCAAATGCGCACGCCACAATCTTCAAACAACTGCCGGACAGATGTATGGTTGCGCATAATGGAATAACGAAATCCGCCACGGTGTCCTTTATTCCGTTTGCTTTCGCTCTTTGTAATGTTACCGGTATGGTAGCTGCGCTGGATTGTGTTCCAAGTGCGGTAACGTACGCAGGCAGCATTGTTATCAAGGCTTTTATTGGATTTTTACCTGCAATCGCCCCTGCAATGCAGTATTGGAGCAATAGCCAGAAAACATGCAGCACGAATATAACTGCAATGACTTTTACAAAAAGTGATATTGTGGAGGCCGCTTGTCCGTCGTCAGCAATCTTGAGGAAAATACCAAAGATGTAAAGAGGCAACAAAGGTATTATGACTTTGGTGATTACAGCCATTATCACTTCCCTGAATTCCAGAAGGGCGTTCTTGCAATAATTCCCTTTGATCTTGCTCAGAGTCAATCCAAGGATGAACGCAAGGACGAGTGCCGAAGTGATATCCATGGCCGCAGGTATTGGTATCTTGAGATATTCCGCATATACTTTTGATGATTGGTCAAGACCTTCCACTGACTGGCCTCCAAAATGCAGGATTGAAGGATAAAAAAGTTCGCATGTATAGTACGATAGTATGCCAGCCAGCCAGGTTGATATATACGCAATGATGGCAGTTATCAGCAACAGTTTGCCGGCTTTGTCCTTAAGTTCGAATATGCCTGGAGCAACAAGTGCTATAATAAGGAACGGAAGGATGAAGCCAAGGAAACTGCTGAATAATCCGTTGAATGTTACGAATATTCTTATTACTGAAATAGGAAAAACATAACTGCATGCTATACCAAGAACAATTGCAATTATGATTTTACCTAAGAGCGGAATGTTAATATTTGTTTTCATACCCAGGTGAGTTTCTTGCCTTGAGCGGATTTCAAAGTGTTTTCAAGCAGAGAAACAATTGTCATTGGTCCTACTCCTCCAGGAACGGGTGAGATGAACGATGCTTTCGGTTCAACTTGTTTGAAATCAACGTCACCTACAATCCTGTATCCTCTTGGTTTTGTTGAATCCGGTATTCTTGTTATTCCAACGTCAATTACCACAACTCCTTCCTTGACCATATCGCCTTTCAGGAATTCCGGAACTCCTATTGCTGCTATGATGATATCG
>JAZRWT010000130.1:0-2402 GCA_045599845.1 Candidatus Egerieisoma sp.
GTCTGGTTGCGGTACATGATGGTGTAAGGCCGTTCGTGCAGGCAGATGTAATCAGAGCTTTGTTTGACAAGGCAGAGCAGGTTCTTGCACAGGGAACGGCAGCGGGAGTGGTTCCGGTAATGCCGGCGGTGGAATCAATGAGAGAGATCGAGGACGGACACACCAGGGCCGTTGACAGAAGCAGGTATCTGTTTGTCCAGACACCTCAGATATTCTGTTCAAGCTGTTTGAAAAAGGCATACAGCCAGGCTTACAATCCGCTTTTCACGGACGACGCCTCGGTTGTGGAAAGTGCCGGTATGAAAGTGGAAGTGTCTCAGGGCAGCAGGTATAACATAAAAATAACAACTCCTGAAGACATGCCTATGGGCGAATGCCTTCTGAATTATTTCTGATGTCTGCCCTTCAATTTCGATTCGCTGTCACTGCCAACCCATACCTGCCTTTCTATTGCCTGGTCCAGAGAAATCAATGTTTCAGTTCCCTGAATGTAAGGTATGTGCTGTATGGTGTCAATGAGAATTGTCATAAGGTGGTCATTGTCTCTGCAGAACAATTTGATAAGCAGAGCATGCTTTCCGGTAACAAAGTGGCATTCAACGACCTCCGGTATTTTTTTCAAGGCTTCGATTACTTCCTGATAATGGTTTGACTCGGAAAGTGAAACATGAACGAATGCGCAGATGTTCAGACCGAGGGTCTTTGGCTTGACCATGAGCCTGGAACCTGTAATGATTCCAACGGTCTCCATTTTCTTAACGCGCTGGTGAATGGCTGCACCTGATACATTGCATTCCCTTGCTATTTCAAGAAAAGGCATTCTTGCATTCTTAACCAGATGGAAGAGGATTTTCTGGTCAATTTCGTCTAAGGTGTATTTTGACATATATATGGTTTTGTTTATTTCTTGCTTTTGGCGGCCCTGAACCTTGATTTTCCTGAAGGATTGGAAGAACTTATTATTTTCTTGCAGTCTTCAAGACTCAAAAGGGAAGCATCGCAATTTTTATCAATCTTGTAGTTTCCAGCAGCATAATCCGTTCCATCAATGGCCACTCCGGAGTACTTGATATACGGACCAAAGCGGCCGTCAAGTATTTCAACGCCTATTTCAGCAAAATCCTTTATGTGCTTGCGTTCCTGGCGGGCTTTGTAGTTCTCAATTGTCTGGATTGCCTGCTCGAGGTTTATGGTATATGGGCTCAAGTCCTTTGGAAGAGAAACAAAGGACTTGCCATATTTTATATATGGACCAAAACGCCCGTTTGATACGCTGATAGCATTACCATTATATTCTCCCAGTGTTCGTGGAAGGGCAAAAAGCTTTAGTGCTTCTTCAAGTGTGATTGACCCTATGAGCTGTCCGGCGGCAAGTGAGGCGAACTGTTTTTCAGGGTCATCGTTGGTGCCTTTCTGTACAAGCGGCCCGAATTTCCCCAATCTGGCAACAACAGGCTTGCCGCTTGCAGGATCTGTACCCAACAATCTTTCAGAATGGGCCCTTTCGGTTTCAACAATGGAATTTTCAACTTCTTTGTGGAATCCTTTGTAGAAGTTCGCTATCATCTTGTTCCAGACAAGCTTTCCGCAGGCAACCTTGTCAAAGTCCTCCTCAACGCTTGCCGTGAAACCATAATCAAGAATATCCTTGAAATTGTTTTCAAGATAGTCCGTTACAAGCATTCCAATGTCCTGAGGGAAAAGTTTGTTCTTTTCCGCACCGTAGTTCTCCTTTGTTTCCTCGCGGCTTATATTGTTTCCCTTGAGAGTGAAAACAACTATGTTCCTTTCAAGAGGCTGGCGGCTTTCCCTTTTTATGTAACCTCTTTGGGTAATGGTTGTTATGGTTGGAGCGTATGTTGAAGGCCTGCCAATTCCAAGTTCCTCCATTTTCTTTACAAGCGAGGCTTCCGAATAGCGTTGAGGCTTCTGGGTGTACTTCTGGACTAGCGTTATCTTAACCGCATTCAAGGCATCACCTATGCTTATTGGCGGAAGAATCTGATTATCGGTGCCGGATGCATTGTCATCGTCTGTTTCTTCAAAATACACTTTAAGGAATCCCGGGAAAAGAATCTGTTCGCCTGAGCTTGTGAACTTCTCCTCGATATCGGCGGAGCCTATCGTCAAAGTGGTTTTCTCCACCCTGGCATTTGCCATCTGTGAAGCAACAGCTCTTTTCCATATAAGTTCGTAAAGTTTCTTCTCCTGAGCCGTGCCGTTGATGCTGGAGTTGGCAACGTATGTAGGCCTTATGGCTTCGTGTGCCTCCTGAACTCCGAGGCTCTTTGTCTTGAACTGTCTTGGTTTGGAGTATTCAGCTCCCCAGTTAGAGACAATAAGATCCTTGATTGTATTTATGGCAAGAGAGGATAGGTTGGTGGAATCGGTTCTCATATAGG
>JAZRWT010000131.1:0-2929 GCA_045599845.1 Candidatus Egerieisoma sp.
TGCGGAGAAATGTGTAAGGGCAACTTTCGGTGAGGATGTTGTAGCCCAGCCTTGGACAGATACCTGCCTCGAGTTTTTCTGCATACCCGGCAATGATCAGATGTATTACAATCTGGAACTGAATTGCATTGGCATAGGAATACTTGGAAGCGGTGTTTACAGGAAAGACAGGGTACGCGCCACAAAGGAAATACTTGCTTTGATCAGAAGACATTCAAGTCTAGGAAACAAGCCTTTCGGAACCAGGGAAGCCGATGGAACTCTCATTGAATACACAATGACTCTTGCCATTCCGTTCGAGGCATATTTCAGAAGTGAAATATCCCCTTTGAAAGGACGCAGCATAAGAGGTAATTTCTATCACTGTGGAGACAATACCCCATATCCGCATTATATGAACTGGAGTCCTATTTTGCTTGAAAAACCGAATTTCCATGCTCCTGAATTCTTTGGAACCATAGAATTCAAGTAAATTCAGGAAAGTTTTCAGAAAGGATAACCAATGCCAAACTGAAGGGCGTTCTGACCCCTTGTGAACCAGTCCGAGATACCCATCCAGCAATCCGTGCCTGGTTCATATATTTTAAATCCCCAGTCAAGCCTGAATATTGCGAACTTCAGATTCAAGCGTATGCCAAGTCCCCAGTTCCATGCCAGTTGTTTGTAGAATGTGTTGAACCTGAAAACAGCTTTCTGCGCTTCCTCGGTTTCATCGGAATTCTTGGCCCAGTTCCAAACATTGCCGGCATCGGTGAACACTGCGCCTTCAAGCACCCATGCAATTGGAAAGCGGTATTCTGCATTCAATTCCAGTCTTGCATCACCTGTCTGGCTCGGAATGGTGAAACTTGTGTCGAGTTGTGAGGCACCTGGTCCAACGGACCTTGCTGACCAAGCTCTCAAACTGTATGCACCGCCTGCCCAGAATCGTTTTTCAAATGGAAGGGAAGTACTGTTGCCGTATCCTGTTCCTGCACCCGCAAGAATTCTGAAAGCGAACTGATGGTTGTCGTTCCGGCCGAAACGTAAAGTCCTTACGTATGAAATCTCACTTTTGAAATATTGGGAATAAGGTGTGTTCCATATCCGTTTCCTGCCGTCATCATCTTTCTCCATCAAAGAACTGAACAGGCTCAGGACATTGCCGCTCACATCATTGATAATCCTTAAATAATAATAACTGCGTTTGTTGTCATTGTCAGGATTGGAAGTGTAGTATATGCTGGAATTAAGTCCGAGGTCAAAGTGGTCCATATAGGAATCTCTTACGTATGGATCTTTCAATTTTTCCATGAATTCCTCTGATATGTCATACATCTTTATGATTCTGGCAGATAAAGGATTTATGGCAAATTGATATTTCTTGCTTTTCGAAGTCCAGGTGTAACCGTATGAGAGAGACAGCAACGTTCTGGCATATTCAGGCCTGTACTGGAAATCGTGAGAGAAAGCCAGCTCGCTTCTTGGCTGCAGAACACGAACATTCCAGGACTTGGGCAGCATTAAAAAATCAGGGAAAGAAAGGTTGATTGCATCTGCAAACTCGTTTGAGTGAATATTATCGTGAAGGTGGAACTGAAAATCACCCATTACTGAAATAGTAAGTTTCTCTCCTCCTTTGAATATATTCTTGTGGTAGTAGGAAATATTAGGACTTATACCAAGCAGACCATTTGAATTTACAGATGCCTGGAGGTTGAGTTTGTAACCTTGGATAGGTGAAGAATTAAGTTCGAACTTAGTATCAACAATTGAGGAATCCCGATTTGTCAAATCAACGTTCACAGATGAAAATATTCCAAGATCCGTGAAACTTTTGTATGAAGCAGCCACATTGGCATCTGAATACAGATTACCCTCATTGATATTGATATAGCGGTCTATCACCCTCCGCCTGAGCAAAATAGGTGAATTATAGTGCAGATTCAATCCATTGTATTGTTCATGGACCATGCTCAGAGTATCTGAAGGAATGATACCCGTGTTTGTGTTGTTCTTGTGCAGCACAACATCAACTTTGCCGAACCTGTATTTATTGTGGACAGTTTGATTTTCCGGACTGTCGTTTCTGGAATAATTGTTCAGATGTACTTCAAGTGTGGCATGACCGTCATAACTGAGAGTGTCTGCAACAAAAGAAAAATGATTTTTGGTGATTGAATAATAGCCGTTGTCTCTCAGTGCCTGTGCCATATCATCTGAAACATTTTCAAGAGCTGATTCAGAAAGTATGCTGCCGGAAGGTATGTATTCGTTTAGCCTGAGATTGAAGAAATCGCTCTTGACACTGCTGTCAGGTATGAAATACTCAACTTTTTCTATAAGATATGTTTTCCCGAGGGAAACATTGTAAGTGACCATTGTCTTCTTGTTTCTGGTCAAGACATCCGTTTGAACATCCGAGTCAAAATATCCCTCATATTTCAGATGCTCTATAATATTTTCAACGGATTTGTCAAGAAGATCCGAATCGTACAATATTGGGGCATTGGAATATTTGTCAATTATCCTGTCCCATAGGCCGTTCCTGCCGTTTTTCTTATAGAAAAAATATACTGTTGGATTCCATCCGAAAATGTAGCCGGAATTTGGTTTCTGCTTCAAATATTGAAACAATTCAATTGTGTTGTAATCCTTTGAATTTGTAACATTGATAGTGTTTGACCTCAGAATGGATTCATTGTCAGAAATATGCCTTGTTACGCTGCAAGATAGCAAAAAAAACAGGGCCAGCAATGCGGCAAAGGCTTTGAAATACCTGTTATTATTCATTTGTCCCATACGAATGATCAAAACATACAAAATTACCAAAATCATTTGATAAATGCTTATTTTTGCAAAACATATTGTACAGATACATGGCAGCCGGATTAAGCGCAAAACAGATAAAATTCATAAAATCCCTTTCCCAGAAAAAATTCAGGGATGA
>JAZRWT010000132.1:0-2229 GCA_045599845.1 Candidatus Egerieisoma sp.
GCTCTGAGTCGCAGGTTGCTCAACCATTCAACGTTCTTCATGAATTTCTCGTTTGTTATTCTCCATGATGCTGCTACGCTCCAGAAGTTACCCCAACGTGTGTCCTCGGAAAGTCTTGAGGAACCGTCTCTACGGAACGAACCGGAAACGTAATATCTGTTATCGTAGTTGTATTCAGCCTTTGAGAGGAATGAAAGCATTGCATTGCCCCAGCTGTATGCGTTGGCGTCAAGAACACCGGCAGTTGCAACAGTATGCAAAGATGCTGTTGAAAGGTTCTTACCCTCAGCACGTCTGAAAGTTGATTTGTTCTTCTCTGCCTCCCAACCTGCAAGAGCGCTTACGGTATGTTTCTCACCGAATGTCTTGTTGTAAGAAAGGGTTGTGGAAGAAACAAGTTTCTGTACCTGAGTATCCATTGACACGGCTCTTGCAACAGGCTCTCCATCTACAACAGGTGCATTGAAGTGGTCGGCGCCAATATAGTATTCATCCTTTGTGTCTGTGTTGTCGAATGAGAATACGGTCCTGGCATCGAGTCCATCAAGAATGTGAACTGTAAGAGTCTCATTTGCGGAAATCTTCAATGTTCTTGAGTCGTTATCCCACAAATCATTGTAATACAAGTTGTTATATGCATAACTACCATATCTCTCAGTCCAAGGCTCACCTGTCATATAATCGGTTGGCCAGTAAACTCCCCAGAGGAGGTTCCTTGACTGCATGAAGAGGTTGGAAGAGTTGTTCCAGGTATCGTTGTAACCCGATTTCCTTGTTGAAGCAAGAGAAACGTTTGTTGCCAGTTCAACGTACTTTCCAATCTTCTGGTTCAGATTCACGCGGCCTGATATACGGTCATAGTTATTGATCTTAACCCTGCCCTGATCCTTTGTGTAAGAAATTGATGTGTAGTAGGAAGTATTGTCTGTACCACCGGCTGCACTTAAATTATAGCTCTGGAACATTGCTGTGCGGAAATAAGCTTTCTCCCAGTCAAAGTACTCACCGTTTTTGTGATTGAACTTACCGTCTGTTCTTGCTGTAATTACAACATTGTCATAACGGCCTGTACCGGAAGCTGCAATATCGTAACCATGCTTGTTGAACTTTGTGTTCAAACGTTTGATAGCATCTGCAGAAGAAGCAGGAGCATCGCCTTCGTTACCGCTGGTCCAATAGTAGTTGTAATCCCAGAACACCTCATAGAGCATCTGCATCTGCTGCTCAGGAGTTGAAAGTTCATAGTTGTTGGTTGCCCAAGAAGGTGAGAAACCGAGGGAAGCCTTGAAAGTAATGGTTGGCTTGCCAATCTTACCCTTCTTTGTTGTAACCATGATAACACCGTTAGCGGCACGCGAACCGTAAAGAGCGGAAGCAGCAGCATCCTTCAATACAGTAATGGACTCGATATCTGAAGGGTTGAGAGTGCTCATTACGTTGTTGGTAGAGTAAGTGTAATCACTCATCTGTCCAATGTCTCCTGAAATTACAGGAACGCCGTCAATAACATAAAGAGGCTCGTTTGATGCATTCATTGAACCGATACCACGGATACGGATATTGGTAGCGGAACCTGCCTGACCTGAAGTCTGGGTCATCTGCAAACCTGCAACCTTACCGTTAAGGGCATTCTCGAATGAAGTGGCCTGAACATCCTTGATAGCGTCTGCCTTTACTACAGAAGCGGCACCGGTATAAGTACCTTTTTTTGCAGTGCCATAAGCTACCACGATAGTTTCATCAAGAAGGGTGGTTTCCATCTTGAGAACAGCGTTTACAACTGATCTGTTGTTTACAGGCACTACCTCATCGGCGTAACCAGCAAGCTGGAATACCAAGGTAGCGTTTGAAGGTGCCTTGATTTCAAATTTACCATCATCATCTGTAAAAACAATAGTTTTGGTGCCCTGTACCAAAACGCTTGCGTATGGTAGAGGAGACCCGTCATCACCGGACGTAACAGTACCGGTAATGGTAGTTTGCGCATAAGAAACAACAGCGAACAATGCTGCCAGCGCAAATAACACAATTTTTTTCATAGGTTGAATATTAGGTTAAAATTTGGTTGAATTTTCGCTACAAGCACAAATTTAGTAATGGTTAAAAAATAACTTGGTAAAGTTCATGACCTTTTTACGAGATAATTCCACTTGGGAAGGATTTCCTGAAAGATGATTCTGTGTTTGAGATCCTTCTCGTAGGATTCGTCAATCGGTCTTTGTATATCAT
>JAZRWT010000133.1:0-6217 GCA_045599845.1 Candidatus Egerieisoma sp.
GAGAGATAAGCGCCTCACACACGTTGAAAAAACCATAAGCAGAGCAGTCCCCAATTTTAGGATTGCTCTATTTTTATCTGGTGCAATATGGAAATAAAGGAGTTTGCCAGGCTGGAGAATATGTGTCGAATCAGGTTTGCAAAAGCCGGAACTTGTTTTCACATTTGTTCACATGAGAATCATCCTGTTATATTTCACAATGAAGAAGAGTTCAAGGCAGCAATGAATATTGTTGCGTTTGCAGCCTTTTCTTTACCGAATCTTAAAATATTCACCTTTGAGGTAATGGATAATCACTTCCATTTCACAATGTCTGGTAAAAGGTATGAAATTGATTCGTTCTTGCAATTGCTGGTTGCCAAAATGTCAACAATTCCTGAACTTTCTGATTCAAGGAATGAAATCAAAGCTCTGCAATTCAAGGTATTTGAAATCAACAGTCTTGAAAACATAAGGAATGTGATTTCGTATAACAACAGAAACGGTGCTGTTGTATCTGTTAATGAGAATGTATTCACATACGAGTGGGGTGCCAACAGGTTTTTCTTCAATAGAGAAGCCAGATTACGTTTCAAAGGTTGTGGACGAAAGCCATTATGCAGAGAAAGGAGAAAACTGTTTCATAGCGACTTGTTGTCAAAAGAAGATAAGCTGATTGTTCTTGACGGCTATGTTTCGCCATTATGCTTCTGCCATATTGCTGAAGCTGAATCGTTTTTTAGGAGCAACAGGCATTATTTTTATTCCGTATCAAGAAACATAGAGGCCTCAAAGGATATAGCTGGCACAATTGGAGAAAGTTTATTCTACACAGACGAGGATCTCTTTACGTATATAAAGACATTCTGTTTCAAAAAATACGAGTGCCAGTCAATTGCCGTTCTTCCAAAGGAGGCTAAAATTGAGCTGGCCAAAGATCTTCGTTTCAATTACAACGCAAGCAGCAAACAAATAGGCCGCCTCCTTAAAATCGATTTGACAGTTCTCAACGCCCTATTTCCAGAAAAATCTTAACGTAAGCCACACATTCTGTGCAAAACAGGCCATTTTGCACAGATGCTTGTCAAAAACCACAAATGAATGTGCAAAACTGGCGATTTTGTACAGATGTTTGTCAAAAACCATATATGAATGTGCAAAACTGGCGATTTTGCACAGAGAATATTCTAAACAAAGGTTCTGGAGATAGAATAGTTCCCCTAAATAGTTGTGAGCCCCAATGCACCCCAAATATTCAGTTTGTTATTTCATCCGGCACTGTTGCATATAGACTTTTGGCGGTCGTCAGGCTTTTGTTGAAATGAAACGCACGCCTTCAATGAGCAATCCGGCATAAGTTGCAACCTTTCCATCAGGGATATTTGCCACCGCTTCAAATACTTCCTTCTTGAACCCGCTATTCATAAATTATGAGAACTTTTGCTTTGAATTCGCCATTGATAAATTGATATCTTTCCTGTCAACATCCGTTGCCTGTATTGCGGTAAGCACAGGTCTAAGGGAAACACAGACCGCATTTCTTCCTAGATGGAGAAGTTGCGAAGTAACAAAGGGTGATCTAAAAAGGCGCATCTTCGCCGTGCTGGAGCGTCAGCGAGACTTTCGTAAGGAAAGTCAAAGCAGCTCAAAACACACGCTTGAACGTAGTGAAAGCGGCATGCCCCTATGGGGCAGCTGCAAAGCAGCGGCGGGATAAAATAACAAAGGGCTGACTTTTTAGTCAGCCCCTTGTTTTGTAGTCCCGGGCAGAATCGAACTGCCATCTAAGGTTTAGGAAACCTCCATTCTATCCGTTGAACTACTGGACCATCTTGAAAGGAGAGAACTTATTTAGCGTTCTCTTCCTTGTTGATTATAAGGCGGCCACGATAGTAACCACACTCAGGACAAACGTGATGATACATAACTGTTGCACCACAGTTTGAGCAGGTAGCCAATGTAGGAACCACTGCTTTGTCATGAGTTCTACGTTTATCTCTACGCTGTTTTGAAAGTTTGTGTTTCGGATGTGCCATCTCTAAATATTTTTAATTGTTATTTTTCCTTATTGCTGAGCAAATCTTTCAAGGCCGCAAAAGGGGAATCCACGGAATCAATCATCCCCCCGGGGTCATTGGACTTGCCTTCTTTTTTTTGTTTACCGCGCAACTGATTCAATTTCTCAATCATCTGCCCATTGCACTCACCTTCCTTGTGAGCTCTTACCAGAGGTATGTTTATGCAAACATAATCGTAGAACAACTGGCTCAAGTCCACATCCTCCGCCCCTGGTTCAATGGCTATGATATCTGTATTGAAGGCATCGTCCGCTGTCCTGATTTCCCTTACCGGAAGAGAATCGCTGCACGAAACAGGCAATGTCACAGAATCAAGGCACCTGTCACAAGGCACATCAACTGTACCATTTATATTGAACGACAGGTTCATCCAGTCCTTGCTCTTCTCCAGCTCAGCAGTTGAGAGCAACTGCGCCTTCAAAATCATATTGCTGTCAAATACTTCAAAAAACTTCTCATCAAGAGGAAAGGAGAAACAATGTTTCCCATCTTTCAGTCCCTTTATCTGAATCTTGCAATCATTCATAATCAAAATCCAGCCCTCTATAATGAGCGTGCAAAGGTAACATTTTTAGTTATAAATACAAAGAAAGTTTCCCTATGCTCAGGCATTTTTCTATGAGAGTTTCCTTCTCTTGCGCTCGGTTTCATCAAGTATAACCTTTCTAATACGCAAATGTTTAGGAGTTACCTCAACAAGTTCGTCCTCCTGTATGTATTCAAGCATTTCTTCCAAAGAGAACTGTAATGGCGGAGGCAGCATTACTTTTTCATCGGAACCTGCAGCACGCACGTTTGTAAGTTTCTTGGTCTTGCAGATGTTAACGCACAAATCTCCGCTCCTTGTGTGCTCTCCAACAACCTCACCGGCATAAATCTCTTCTCCAGGGGCTATTATGAATCTTCCCCTGTCCTGAAGTTTGTCCATTGAGTATGCTATTGACATACCTGTTTCTATTGCTACAAGCGAGCCGTTGATTCTCATTTCAATTTCACCCTTGTAAGGCTCGTATGCCTTGAATCGGTGGGCAACTATGGCTTCTCCCTGGGTTGCTGTGAGCAAGTTGCTTCTCAAGCCCATGATACCGCGTGATGGAATATCAAAATCAAGATGGGTTCTGTCATCACCCCTGTGCTCCATGTGAAGCAAGGCTCCTTTACGCCTGGTAGTGATTTCAATAACCTTGCCTGCCATTTCATCCGGAACATCAACAGTAAGATGCTCAACAGGTTCACATCTTACGCCGTCTATGTTCTTATCTATGACCTTTGGTTGTCCTACCTGAAGCTCGAAGCCTTCACGCCTCATAGTTTCAATAAGCACTGAAAGATGCAGCACACCTCGGCCGGAAACAACAAAAGAATCTGCACCTGCGCCCGGTTTCACGCGCAACGCAAGGTTCTTTTCAAGTTCCTTCTCCAGTCTCTCCTTCAAGTGTCTTGAAGTAACGAACTTTCCGTCCTGCCCGAAGAAAGGTGAATCGTTTATACAGAAAAGCATGCTCATGGTAGGCTCATCAACGCTTATAGGTGGCAGAGCCTCAGGATTCTCAAAATCCGCAATAGTATCACCTATTTCAAAGCCCTCTATTCCAACAACAGCACAGATATCACCGCTGAATACCTCATCAACCTTCTTCTTTCCAAGACCATCGAAAATCATAAGTTCCTTAACCTTGGATTTTTCCATGGAACCGTCTCTCTTGCATAATGTAATCTGCTGTCCGGACTTTATGGAACCTCTCTTTACCCTGCCAACGGCAATACGCCCTACGTATGGAGAATATTCAAGAGAAGATATAAGCATCTGCGTGGTTCCTTCTTCTTGAACAGGTGCAGGAATCTGCTCCAGAATGCAATCAAGCAAAGGAGTGATATCATTAGCAGGTTTTTTCCAATCATCTGACATCCATCCCTGCTTTGCGCTTCCAAACATGGTCTTGAAATCAAGCTGCTCTTCTGTTGCGTTCAGAGAAAACATAAGGTCAAAAACCTGCTCGTTCACTTCATCCGGACGGCAGTTCGGTTTATCAACCTTATTGACAACAACCACAGGTTTCTTGCCGAGTTCAATGGCTTTCTGAAGGACGAACCTTGTCTGCGGCATGGTACCCTCAAAAGCATCAACAAGAAGAAGCACACCGTCAACCATATTGAGCACACGCTCAACCTCTCCGCCGAAATCGGCGTGGCCCGGAGTATCTATTATATTGATTTTGTTGCCTTTATAAGGAACGCTCACATTCTTTGCAAGGATTGTGATTCCACGCTCCCTCTCAAGGTCATTGTTATCAAGAATCAAACCTCCAAGTTTTTCGGCATTGCGCATGAGTTGCGCATGCAGGATCATTTTGTCAACCAATGTTGTTTTGCCGTGGTCAACGTGAGCTATGATTGCAATATTTCTAATGTTTTGCTGCATACTCTACTATATTTCGGGCTATCTTTTCAACCAGAACCACCCTTGCCTCTGCACTCGCCCATCCTATATGCGGAGTGAAAATGATCTTGGACTTGTCTTCAATATTGAAATAAGGCGATGAAGCAGGCACCGGCTCACAGGTATAAACATCAACGCCTGCACCTGCAATAAGATTATTGTTCAATGCTTTTACCAAGTCTTCCTCGTTGATGATGCCTCCGCGTCCCATATTTATGATATATGCGGAAGATTTCATCAGCTGCAACTTTTCATAAGTTACAAGGTTCTTTGTCCTCTCGTTAAGAGGAGCGTGAACAGACACAACGTCACACTGAGAAAGGAGCTCATCAAGTTCCATTGCAGGGAATTCGCTGCTGTGAGCTTTCCCGCTTGTAGGATAGTAATAGACATCCATTCCGAAAGCCCTTGCTATTCGGGCAACAGTACCGCCTATATTTCCAAGTCCTATGACTCCATACTTCTTGCCTTTCAACTCCCAGAACACCTGAGAAAGGTGAGTGAAAGAGTTTGAAGTGCTGTATGAACCGCTTTTTACCCAGTTGTCGAAATGAGAAATCTTTCCCACCAGCGATAGCAATATACTGAAAGTGACCTGAGCCACGCTGTTGGTTGAATAATCGGCTGCATTCTTTACAGGGATTCCCTTTAAAGCTGCATATTCCAAATCAATATTGTTCACACCTGTGGCAGCAACACAGATAAGTTTGAGATTAGGGGCTGCATCCATCTGCGCTTTCCTTATCTGAATTTTGTTCACAATAAGGACATCACAGTCGGATATACGCTCGAACACCTGCTCGTCAGAAGTATGGTCATAACATACCAATTCACCGCAGGCAGCTATTGGTTGGAGACTTATATCCGAACCAAGAGTATGAGCGTCAAGAAAAACTATTTTCATTTTTAAATCATTTAAGTGGAGAATCAGGCTCCTTCTTCATATAATTGTACTCCAGGCGGTCAAGCAGCCTAGGGCATATTTTGTTAAGCAGGACTGTTGCTTTTCCAACGGGCGTAAGAATAATCTGTGCCTTGCGTTTCATTATTCCAAGCGCCATCTTGTGGGCAACCGTTTCCGCGCTCATCATTTCACCTTCCTCCCTTGGAGTCCTGCCCTGCTGGCTTCCATCTGCAACCAATGCAGTGAACCTTATATTGGATGATGTGAAACCAGGAGCAAAAATCATGACATGAAGTCCGTCGTGAAGATGCTCAACGCGCAAAGTATCAAGGAAACCATATATAGCAAACTTGGATGCGCTGTATCCTGTTCGTGCAGGAAGACCTTTGAACCCGGCTATTGAAATGACACCCACAACAGAACCCCTTGTTTCAAGAAGGAATGGAAGAGCATACTTGGTACAATACACCGTGCCCCAGAAATTGGTATCCATAAGCCTTCTTATTACGGAAAGGTCAAGGTCCTTGAACATTGCACGCATGGATATGCCCGCATTGTTTACCAGAATGTCTATTCTTCCGAAATGCTCAACTGCACGCTCCATTAAATTACGGCAGTCATCTTCGCAGGTAACGTCTGTCTTCACCGCAATGAAAGCATCCTTGCCGTTGGCCATAGGTCCGTATGCCTTGCGCAAAGTTTCTACAGTTGCCTCCAGTTTGTCAACATTACGGGCAGCGAGGACTACATACGCTCCCTGAGCTGCGAATTCCTTTACCGTTGCCAGACCGATGCCTGAAGAGGCACCGGTAACAA
>JAZRWT010000134.1:0-12016 GCA_045599845.1 Candidatus Egerieisoma sp.
GCTTTGACTGCAATGGCCAGGTCCGCCGTTGTTTCAATTCTTTTCCTTGTCCTTGACTTCACCACCGCAGATGCTATTCTGCCAGGGTTCTCAACTTCGCCATAAGTGCCGAATATATATTCCAACTCTTCCTGTGACTTCTCATTTACAAGCGAAGCGGCATTCTTTCCTGACAATTTGTTCATTCTCATGTCAAGAGGTGCGTCATACCTGAACGAAAATCCTCGTTCACCAATATCAAATTGATGAGACGATACACCAAGGTCCGCAAGGATGCCGTCTGCAAGAGGGCAGGCATTGTAAGTGAGAAAATTCTTTATGAAACGGAAATTGTTGTGAATAAGACAGAATCTGGAATCATCAGGATTCCCATGTTCCTTGCAGTTTTCAATTGCGTCTGCATCTTTGTCAAAGGCGAACAGCTTTCCTTTCCCACCAAGCCTTGAAAGAATCTCGCGGCTATGGCCACCACCTCCGTATGTGGCATCTATATAAATACCATTGCTCTTGATTTCCAGCGAATTAACGCTTTCCATAAGTAAAGCAGGAGTGTGATAGGATAGCACTTGATCTGTCATGACACAGGCCTCCCTTATGCTAATATCTTCTCGGCCAAAGCCTCATAACTCTCTTCGTCCATGGCTGTGAGAGAATATTTTTCCTTGGACCAGATTTCAATCTTATGATCCGCACCTACGAAAACAACTTCTTTGCAGGACTGGTTTATACCAACTTGCTCCAGCATTTCCGACGGAAGGCTTATCCTGTTCAGGCCTGAGGAAGGTTCGATTTTCGCTCTTCCTCTCATGTATTCTCTCCAGAAACTTGCGTGTTCCCTGTTGAAAAGGTTCAGGCGCTGCTTTACCATTTCTGCTTCCTCCTCCCATTGTTCTTGAGTGAACAACTCGATGCAACAGGCATACAAATCCTTTTTGGCAACAAGGCATATCTTGCATCCTTCAGGGAACATATCCCTGAAGGATGCAGGAAACACCAGTCTCCCCTTGTCATCCAACTTACTTTTGTATTCTCCAATAAACCTTTTCATCAGTCCAACGACTTGAATTGCAAAATTAAATAAATCTTTCCATAATTTTCCAAATTTTTCCATAATTTTCCATAAATATTTATTTGCGAATTGGACAGGCATATTTGCAAAAATGCCTTGTGCCGATTAATTTTGTATTGGACATGAGAATTGAACAGCTATGGACACTGAAGAAAAGTTGCAGGATGAAAAACTGGATTATGAGCTGATTATGGCGGAATTGGAAACAATTGTAGAGAAAATTGAAACTCCGGACCTGCCATTGAAAGAGATTGAGCCCCTGCTCAAGCGGGCAAAGGTGCTCATAGCTCTGGCCCGCAAGGTGCTGGAAGGGTACAAATCTGATTTTGAAAAAGTTTTTGAACAATGATAGCGGCTACAGGATTTTTCGACGGAGTGCACAGGGGGCACAGGAAGGTTCTTGAAACGGTCAGAACTATCGCAAGTGAAAAAAAGGAAGAAAGTGCTGTGATAACCTTCTGGCCTCACCCGAGGACAGTGCTGCAGCAGGATGCCGGAGACCTCAGGCTCTTGAACACCATTGAAGAGAAAAAACGTCTCATTGAGGCTGCCGGAATAAACAGGAGCATTGTGATTCCTTTCACCAGGCAGTTCAGCGCACTTTCCACGGAAGAGTTCCTCAAGCAGTACCTTATTGACACCTACGGAGTGAGCACGCTGGTCATAGGTTATGACCACAGGCTGGGGAAGAACGTGAATCAGAGCCAGAAGGACATGATAGCCATTGCAAGTTCCCTTGGCCTGGAGGTGGTCCGTTGCAATGAATTCATCATGGACGGTGATATCATATCTTCAACAAAAATAAGGAATCTGCTTTCCAATGGTTCGGTAAAACGGGCCAACGAATTCCTTGGTTATGAATATATGCTTGGAGGAGCAGTGATCAGAGGCAACAGCCTTGGCAAGGGACTTGGTTTCCCTACGGCAAACACAGGCCTTTACAATCCACTCAAGGCAGTACCGGGCGATGGTGTTTACGCGGTCCGCGTCAAGGTATTGGACCAGTGGAAACCAGGGATATGCAACATAGGACTCAGACCTACTCTCACGGATTCTTCCAACAGGGTGATAGAAACTCACATCCTGGACTTTTCAGAGGAAATATACGGGCTTGACCTTGAAATACGCTTCATAGAAAAGCTCCGTCCGGAGTGCAGATTCTCATCCAGGGCAGAACTTGTTGAGCAGATGCGTGCAGATACTGAAAAAGCACGCAGAATCATTTCTTCCTTATGATATTGAGTCCGTCACGCAGGGGAATTATTACGTTTTCCACCCTTGTATCCTTGGCTACCAGTTCATTGAACTCCATTATTCCTTTGGTTTGGGCGTCGATGTGACCGGACATGCAATCAGACGAAAATCCGGTTTCCAGAACTTTGCCGGACCATAATACATTGTCTGCCAGTATGAAGCCGCCGGAACTTACTTTGTCAATGATCTTGTTGTAATATTTGACATATTCCCGCTTGTTGGCATCAATGAACACCAGATCATACAGACCGTTCAATTGTTCAAGAGTCTGGTTGGCGTTCCCAAGGACAAGATTTATCTTATCTTCGACTCCGGCCAGTCTGTAGCCTTCACGAATCACATCTTCAAGTTCATCGTTTATTTCAAGTGCATCAAGATGAGAGCCTTCAGGCAATGCACTTGCTATGCATATTGAAGAATAGCCTGTAAACACGCCCAGTTCCAAAGCTTTTGCCGGGCGAATCATTGATGTAAGCATATGGAGCAATCTGCCCTCCACCGGTCCGCAAAGCATGTGCGAATATATGGAACGCAGGTGTGTCTGCCTTTCAACCCATTCCAGAGCCATGGTCTGCCGGGTTGAGTTCCTTTCTATGTATTCGTATAATGGATCGTTCATGTTTTTGTAAAAAAAGAGGCGGAATGGAACGCCCAACCGCCTCATGTCATTCAAGCTGCCCGTTGTTATTTGACGCGCTCGCCGTATGTCCTGTCCTCGGTCTTCACCCTGATTTTCTCACCCTGGTTTATGAAAAGAGGAACCATGATTATGGCACCTGTTTCAAGAGTGGCCTCCTTCATTGCATTGGTTGAAGCAGTGTCTCCTTTTACTGCCGGTTCAGTGTAGGTGACTTCAAGTTCTACGAAAGGTGGAAGTTCGCAGGTAAGGCATCTGTCCTCATCTACGTGGAACATCATTTCAACATACTGGCCCTCTTTCATAAGATCAGGATTGTCAACAAAGTCATTGTCCAGATGAATCTGCTCGTATGTTTCGGTGTGCATGAAGTTGTAACCGTCCTCATCTTTGTAAAGGAACTGGTAAGGCCTCCTTTCAATGTTGATGGTTTCAATTTTTGCGCCGGCTGTGAAAGTGTTCTCAAGGATTTTTCCGTTCTCAAGATTTTTGAATCTGCTCTTTACGAACGCCGGACCCTTGCCTGGTTTTACGTGCTGGAAATAAATCAATTTACAAGGCTTGCCATTGAAATTGAAATACATGCCGTTCTTGAAATCTGCTGTTGTTGCCATAAAATTATCTTGTTTTATCAAAATTGTCTATAAGGAATACAAAGGTATCAATAATTTTGATTCTTTCAAATATGCCACTACCTCTTCCAATTGCCATTTGGGAGTAGAGGTGGCTCCGCATACGCCTATGCTCACAATGGAGTTCCCGGAATTAGGCAGCGTATTGAACCATTGCGCTTGAATCTGGTCAACTCTCTGAATATGATAGGAATGCGGATTCACGCTTCTGCACAGGTCAAAAAGAACCTTGCCGTTGGAACTTTCAGCTCCGCTCACGAAAATTATTATATTGTGCTTGCTGGCAAAATCCATGAGATGTTTGTGTCTGTGTGAAACCTGCCTGCAGATGGTATCATATACACTGAGCTTTTTCTTCGTGCGTTTCCTTATCTCATTGCATAGGAATGAGTAGTCTTCAGGATCTTTTGTGGTCTGTGAAAAAATAACAAGGTCACGTGACCAGTCTATTTTGTCAAGATTCTTTATGGTACTCCTGTTTATTACATCCAGAATAATGGCGTCGTTCCCTACCTGACCTACCAGCCCGTTCACTTCAGCATGACCTTCTTTCCCGAATATGAGCACCTGTGCGCCTTCTTCCTTGTAAACATTCCTGATTTTCTCCTGAAGCTTGAGCACCACCGGGCACGTGCAATCAATAAGCTTGATATTGTTCTGTGATGCAAGTGCATATGTTTGCGGCGGTTCTCCATGTGCCCTTATGAGAACGGTGGCATCATGCATCTGTTCCATTTCGTTCAGATCTATGAGCTTCAGTCCGGAATTGGAAAGCCGCTCCAGCTCCGAACTGTTGTGGACTATGGCTCCCAGGGAATAGAGTTCACCACAATGCTTCAGGTTTTCCTCCGCCGAGTTCACTGCGCGTATCACTCCGGGACAAAAACCTGATTCGCTGTCAAGTTCAACCCTGATTTCTCTTGTACTAGTCTCTTTCAATGGTGAGTTGCTGGATATAGTTTCCATCTTCATTTGTCCTTACAAACAGCGTGACCCTGAAACTCTGCCCTCCGGCATTGAGCATACCTATAGCATATTTCATAGGCGCTATTCCGCTTTTATGTATAATGTTGAAAGACTTGACTTTGTATGTTGTGAAGAAATTGCGCACAATTTGCGTGGCCTGCCTCTTGCTGCAATCGTTGACCTCACCCAGAATGTTGATTTCCAAATTGTTGGCAAACCATGAAGACAGGCTTTTCGCATCGCCTTTTGAAATGTACTTTGCAATTGGAACAAACGTGTCGCTGCTGCGCCTTATCTGGGGCATGGCCGTTTGACAGAAGAGCATCTGCAGCGCTAAAAATACGCAGACACACACAAGAGCCTTTATGCCTTCAGTCTTTTTCATAAGTTACATGTTAGGAGTTGCGAACATAAGCACATCTTCCTTGCTTATTTCCTGAGAACCTAGAATGAGCAGACGTTCCGTAACATTCCTCAGTTCCCTTATGTTGCCTGTCCATGGGTGACTTGAAAGCTCTTCAATGGCTTCGTTGCTTATTTTTCTTTCAGGCATGCCGTTTTCAGCACAGATCATGCTTATGAAGTATTTTACCAGTACAGGAATATCTTCCTTTCTTTCTGCCAGGGCAGGAACGTGTATTATTATCACGCTGAGCCTGTGATACAAATCTTCCCTGAAAGTCCCCTTCTTTATTTCTTCCTGGAGATTCTTGTTGGTTGCGGCTATCACCCTTACATCAACATTTATGTCCTTGTCGGATCCGACTCTGCTCAGTTTCCTTTCCTGCAGAACTCGCAGAACCTTTGCCTGGGCGGCAAGTGACATGTCTCCTATTTCATCAAGGAAGAGAGTTCCTCCTTCAGCTTGCTCGAACTTGCCCTTATGCTGTTTGATGGCAGATGTAAAAGAGCCTTTCTCATGGCCGAACAGTTCGCTTTCTATGAGCTCACCTGGAATTGCTGCACAATTCACCTCTATGAATGGCATGGAACATCTATTGCTCTTTTCATGCAACCATCTGGCAACCAGTTCTTTACCAGTGCCATTGGAGCCTGTTACAAGCACTCTGGCATCTGTTGCGGCCACCTTGTCAATCATGTTCCTTACTTTTTGTATGGCATCTGATTCACCTACAATTTCCTGAATGCCTGATACTTTCTTTTTAAGAATACGATTTTCCTTTACAAGATGCGTCTTATCGGACACATTCTTGAGCGTAACCATTATTCTGTTCAAATCCAGCGGTTTTGATATGAAATCGTACGCTCCCTTGCGCATGCATTCAACTGCTGTCTCAATATCGCCGTGGCCGGATATCATTACAACAGCAGCATCTGTGGGCTGCTCCATGATTTTTTCCAGAACCTCAACTCCATCAATGCCTTCCATTTTAATATCGCAGAACACGAGATCAAAAGCGGAGGATGCAAAACAGTCGAGCCCTTCCTTTCCATTTGAAGCGGTAGAAACCTCATGGCCCTCCATTTCAACTATCTCCATGAGTATGTTCCTTATACTCTTTTCATCGTCAATTATCAGTATTTTCATACAATTCCTATTGTATCATTATATTGAATTTCGTTGCCAGAATTTGCTTCGCCCAGTCATATTCCTGTTCAAGAGTCATGTTTGAGTTGTCAAGGACAAGCGCGTCCGGGGCTTTGGAAAGTGGATCCAGCTTCCTTGTTGAATCTATCCTGTCCCTTTTCCTAAGATTTTCAAGGACCTGGTCAAAACTTTCCGTTCCTCCATTGGCCCTGAGTTCGGCAAGCCTTCTCTGTGCGCGTACCTCCTCGGATGCGGTCATGAAGATTTTCAATTCAGCATCGGGAAACACTGCGGTTCCAATGTCTCTGCCGTCCATTATCACTCCTTTGTTCACAGCCATGTTCCTTAGAATGCTGTCAACATGTACCCTTACAAATGCCAGTGCCGAGATGTAGCTCACCTTGTTGGAAATCTGCATGCTCCTTATCCTGGATTCTATGTTCGCCCCGTTGAGGTAGGTCTCGCTTTTGCCGCAGGAATTGATTCTGAACGATATGTCTATCTGCGGAAGCAGCGTGGCCAGCCAGTTGACCTTTATCTTATTGTTGTCGTCTATAAAACCATTGGTATATGCGAAATAGGTAATGGCCCTGTACATTGCTCCCGTATCTACATATAAGTATCTGAGTTTTGCCGCAAGGCCTTTGGCAAAGCTGCTTTTTCCTGTTGAAGAATAGCCGTCAATGGCAATTATGATTTTTTCGTTGTTCATATTCCGCAAAAATAATAAAATTAATCCGCCTTGAAAACTATGATTCAGTATATGCGGGTATACTGAATGTGAAGCATGCACCACCCAGTTCAGAAGGACTGTAGCTTATGCTGCCACCTTCCTGTTGAACTATGTTGCGGCAGATAGCAAGTCCAAGTCCCGTACCGCTTGTCTTGGTCGTGAATTTTGGATTGAACAGTTTTTCAACGTTCTGAGGAAGCACCCCGGGACCGTTGTCATCAACTTTCACAATATAAAAGCCGTTCTCGAACTCAAGAGCAATCCTCACATAGCCCAAAGCAGGTTGGGAAGCCTCCTTCTCAGAAGAGTCAATAGCCTGTATGGCATTGGAGAGCAGATTCATGAGCACCCGTACAATGTTGCCCTTGCGCACATAAACCTCGGCCTTCATTTCATCTGACCATGAGGTGAACAATACTTTTATGTTGTCGTGCGTATCAAAGAGATTCTTCTGGTTGAGTATGAGTTCATGCAGGTCCACCACCTGAGGCATTTCTGAATAGGACTTTGTGAATGAGGAGAATTCGGAGGCAATGTTTGCAAGATTGTCAATCTGTTCGAGTATGGAATCGGCGCTTTGCTCGAATTTTTCTTCCCATGAAGACAGGCCTTTTTTCTTGAGCATGAGCAGATACTGTATGTTCAGTCTGATAGGCGTTAACGGATTCTTTATTTCATGTGCTATCTGGCGCGCCATTTCGTTCCAGGCCTTTTCCCTCTCTGCGGTGGCCAATCTCCTGGTTGATGCCTCAATGTAATCCACCATCTGGTTGTATGAGCGCACAAGAGAACCCAGTTCATCGTTGTGATTGTAGCTTATGTGCTCGGCTACCTTTGAAATGTCTGTGATTCTCATCCTGTTTCCAATCAATGAAATAGGTTTCACAAGCGATGTTGAAAGGAAACGGCTGCTTATCAATGAAACTATCAGAAGCAGTATGAACAGGTTCACCAGGGTTGCAACAATTCCGGATATATCGTTCCTGAAAGCCATGGTCTTGGCAAAATAAGGTATGTTGATTATGGCAACAAGCGAGCCGTTTATATTGTAGAGCGGGGCGTACATGGAGTAGTACATGAGATTCTCAATCCTTTCTTTTTGAATTACCACGCGCTCGTTATTGAAGACAATATCGTAGAATGCCTTGTTGTCCATTCTGGAAGAAAGGAGGAAACGTTTGAACAATTCTATGCGTGTTGAACGTATGAGGCTTCCGTGCGGATCGAACAGATTTATGTCTGCCTGGAGGTTCTGTGCCAGCCTGTCCATATTCTGATTCAGGTCCTGGGAATTGACATTCTTGTATGTGTCTATGTACTTGCTGAAGTCGGTGAGCGTTGATTGGGCAGTAACCAGCTTCTCCTCCATCTGCATCCTGTTTGCCGTGTTGGAGTAGGTGAGGAACAGCCATATGGAACCAAGTCCCATGAGCAGCAATGTGATTCCAAGCGAAATGGATACAAGATTTGAAATTTTCTTTTTAATGGAACCTTTAGGGCTTCTGCGGTATCCTTTTATCCTTTTAACCCTTCTCAAGTAAAGCACTGTCTGGAAAATTGCCACGTTGAACATAAGAAGGTAGGAAAACGAAATAAGATATTGAAGGACATTGCGGCGCGGGCGGCTTATCATTATAACCACGTCATCGGAGAACTTGTATATGAACTGGCGATAGCCATCCTTCACAAAGGAGGAGTAGCCGCTTGGGAAAACGCTGCTGTTTACAATCGAACGGTATTTGAAGTCTCCGCTGTATACGGTGAGTTTACCTTCAACATATTTAGCGTATGAATAATCCAGAGGCATGTTAACCTTGTCAGCTGCGGTGTAATCGAACAGAAGGGCGGAGTAACCTTCGTTTTCCTTTGTAAGCTTTGAGTTCATGTTGATGAACAGTCTTACCTTTCCTCCGTTTGTGAGAATTGTATATACACCAAGATAACTCACCCTCCCGTTATAGTTGTTCAGATAGTGGAATATGCGTTTGTCGGAAATTGGAAGTCCGTATCTTTCCAACTGCTCCTGATAATAGGAGTTCACATTCACAAGGCTTCTTCCGTTCTGGTAGAACAATTGGTCGTCAGAGTTGGAAACCGTAACTGATATTTCATATTTCCTTTCTATATTAGAGAAATAGTGCTCATCCAATCTCTTGGTTATCATTGATATGGCATCTGCTGAAAGCGGTCCGTCCAGTATCTTGTTCATCACGGGGTCAATAGGAATCTTGGCCTCCATGTTGCGCAGCTGCAATTCCAGGGAAACGTCTCTTTCAACGGAGAGTTTGTTCAGCCATACTTCTGTTCTGTCAAGTTCTCTGTAATAGCTTTTTATGCTTACCACCAGCACCATGTAGAGTGATACGGCAAAAACATATACAGCCAGCCATTTCCAGCTCTTCACAGTCCGTGCAAGAGGGAAGCCTGCAAGCCGTAGGAATACCTGGATAAGCAGCATCAAGGCCACAAAGAGCAAGGAATAGGACACATAGCACAGCAGGGTGTATTGGTCAAGCCCGGCAAAATTGAAAATTTCAAGCGTGATGTTTGAATTGTCTATAAGGGAATTCAGCGTCCATCCTATGTAAATGGCCAGCAGAACCGGCACGGCAAGAAAAGCCGCGGCCTTTATTTTCCAGTGTCTGCCCCTTTTGTTTGGTATAATCTTTTTCCTTATTATATATATGCCGTTGGCTGCGAAATAGACGAAGAGATTTATCAGAAGCAGATTGCCCAAGGAGGAGAAAGGTGAATAATCCGCATACAGGTTAGGTGAGAAAATCGTGGAGTCGAATCTGAGGATGAACCCTATGGCAAGTCCGGCTACGCAGATGGCAAAGGCTCCTGCCACCGATATGAGGAAATACTTCAGGGTCCTTTTCCAAACAGCAAGCATGTAGAAGCCTGCAAGAGCCATAAGCAGTGATACCCATAGAAGAATAATGTTCCATTGTGACATTGATGGAACCATGCTGCTTTCCACATTGAACAGAAGGTCTCCGGCCTTGGAGTAAACAGGTGAACCATATCCGTATGTTACCGGCATGATGTTTATTCCGCTGGCTTTGAATCTGGGATTCATTCTGCTCTTGAGTATGGCATTGTCTGAGAGGTATTCTGTCTTGATCAGCAGTCCGGCAATAACTTTCATATCGTCTTTGGTATATACTCTTACTACATACCATGCGGAACCGAGGTTCACATATTGGAATTTGTCCGAGAGGAATGCCAGGGGCGTGCTGAAATAATTTCTGGTATTGTATTGAAGCCTGTACCAATAAGGCAGGACGTCAACTTCATCGTTGTTAATAGGGAACTGGTTAACCCAGGACTGTATGGTGTCTGAACAATAACGGTACACCACCATATCCTCTGGCAGATCTTCCATTTCGAGCCATTCACCCGCAGGAGTGTTCAAGGCTCTTTCTGCAAAAGCGTCAAGATCCTGAGTGCGCCTTGTTATTTTTTGTTCCAATCTTCTGGCCTGCCTCTGTGCATTGTTTATGTCCGATCCTGCAAAGCGGGAGAGCACGGCTGACAGCAGTGCCAGAACGAAACAGAGAATTGTTGCCCTATGAATCCACTTCATATTTTTTCTACTGGTGATGGTAAGGCTCACCTTTAATGATTGTAAATGCTCTATATAGCTGCTCCAGGAAAATGAGTCTCACTATCTGATGTGAGAAAGTCATTTTCGAAAGGCTCAACTTGTCATCTGCCCGCTGGTACACAGCCTGACTGAACCCGTATGCTCCACCAACAACGAATACAATATCCTTTCCTGAAGAAAGCATTTTCTTTTCAAGCACCGAGGCCAATCCTATTGAATCGTACTCCTTTCCACGCTCGTCAAGAAGAATGACTTCATCCTCAGGCTTGAGCGCCTTGAGAATGAGTTCCCCTTCCTTTATTTTTATTTCTTCACGGCTGAGTGAAGCTGCGTTCTTCAACTGCGGTATGTCAACTCTCCTGAAAGGAATGTAGAATTGCAGACGTTTCTGATACATTTCTTCACCCTGTGCGGCAAAGCTGAATGTAGTTTTACCAATTGTAATGAGAGTGATTTTCATTTCAACAATATATAAGTTCGCTCAGTCTGCTTCTTTTGAATACTTTCGAGCACACATTCAATACGTCTTCAAGACTTATTTGTTCAATCATACGGCGCGAAAGCTCGAAAGGGCTTATCTGGTTGAACACCAACATTGCCTTGCTCATGCCAAGGGCCTGTGATTCAAGGTTGTCTGCGGCTATGAGCATTTGAGCTACAAATTGTTTCTTTGCGTTTTTCAGCTTGCTTTGTGATATTTCCCCACGGGAGAATTTTTCCAAAGCTGCATAAACCAAGGCTTTGCATCTTTCTGTGTTCGAGGCGTCACATCCAAAGTAAACCGTGAAGATGCCGGTGTCTGAATACGGCGTGTATGCAGCCTCCACATTGTAAACCAGAGCATATTTTTCCCTGAGCATTGTATTGAGCAAGGAATTGGAAGCCGGACCTCCCAGCATATTTGCCACAAGGGCAAGAGTGCAGCGTTCCTTGTTGCTGTACATGGAATGAGCGCTGCAGCCAATTATGCAGTGGCTCTGGTGCAGATGCTTGTTCTGTGAAAGCGAGAACCGGTTCCCTATCAGCAGTGAAGAATAATTATCTGATATTTCGGGCTGTTCAAACAGCGTTGTCTCATCAGGAATATACTGCAGCTCACTCTCAGGCCGGTAGTGTTTCAATGAGCGCCTGACTATGCTTTCAATCTTTCGTGCCTCCACGTTCGCCACAACTGACAATGCCATGTTCCCAGGTATGAAATTCTTTCTGCAGAATTCAAGCAGATGCCCGGAACCTATTCCCTTGAGGCTCTTCTTTGTTCCAAGAATGAGCTTTCCAAGGGGGTGCCCCTTGAACAGCAGGCCTTCGAAATCATCGTATATCTGGTCTGCAGGAGAATCCTTGTAGGATATTATCTCGTCATATACAACTTCCTTCTCCTTTTCAAGTTCTTTCTCAGGAAATACGGAGTCAAGGGCCATTTCCAGAAGAAGGTCAACGCCTTTTGCCAGATCTTCCTTTAGCAGCGTACAGTACAGCACTATCTCTTCCTTTGTAGTGTATGCGTTGAGATCCCCACCTTCCTTTTCAAGTCTGCTGTTTATACAAGTCGGATCGTAGCCATGT
>JAZRWT010000135.1:0-2146 GCA_045599845.1 Candidatus Egerieisoma sp.
CTTGAGCCTTTGGTTCAGTTGAGCGATTCCGCCCTGAAAATAGCAGAAGGGGATTTCAGTGTGGCATTGCCAGTAATAGAGACCAAAGATGAAATGCTGCGGTTGAAAGACAGTTTTGCATATATGCAGAAGTCATTGGTCACATATATTGATGAACTGAAAAAGACTACCAGCGCAAAAGAAAGAATAGAAAGCGAACTGCGCATTGCATCAGATATTCAGAGGCAGATGGTTCCGTCTGTATTTCCACCTTTCCCTGAAAGGTCCGACATTGACATTTTCGCTATCTTGAATCCTGCAAAGGAAGTAGGAGGCGACTTGTACGATTATTTCATACATGACAACAAATTATATTTCATAATAGGCGACGTGAGCGGAAAAGGTGTACCTGCTGCAATTTTCATGGCCATTGCCAGAAGCGCGTTCAGATATGTCGTTTCTTTTGAAGATAGTGTTGCAAGGATGATGGACAAGCTCAACAACAGCGTAACGGAAGGCAATCCTACAAATATGTTCATTACATTGTTCATAGGAAAGATTGACTTGCTCACAGGAGAGTTCGAGTACTGCAATGCAGGGCATAATCCGGGCATAGTGATTGAAAGCAGTGGCAAGGCTTCTTTCCTGAATTTGAAGAACAACCTTGTGGCTGGAATAATGCATGGATTCACATATGCAGGACAGAAGTCGCATCTTGATAAAGGAACAACCCTGCTTTTCTACACCGATGGAGTAACGGAAGCTGAGAATGCCTCCAAGGACATGTATTCCGATGAAAGATTGCTTTCATTCTGCAATGGCAAGGAATTTGAAAGCAGTGAGAGTTTCATGTCATCCTTGTTCGTGGACGTAAGAGAATTCGCGGACGGAGCGGAACAGAATGATGACATAACTATATTGGCTATAAAACTGAACTAATAAACAATTAAAAATAACAAGACATGGATGTAACTATTAAAAATGAAGGAACAACTTGTTTCGTTACTCTTAACGGCAGGTTGGACACAACAAATGTTCAGAGATTCAATGAGGATATAATTCCTGTAATGAATTCCGATGCAAAAGATGTTGAATTGGATTGCTCAGGCATGTCCTATACCAGCAGCCAGGGACTGCGTTCTTTCCTTACTCTTCAGAAACGTATTGAAAGCAAGGGTGCCAAAATGGTTTTGAAGAACATGCAGCCGAATGTGAAACAGGTGTTTGACATTACAGGCTTCTCCAATATCTTTAAGATTATCTAATAAGATTATTCATTCATTTCTATAATGGCTTTAGGAAAAGGGAAGCCACTTGTCTTTGTTTTTCTCATGGCATTGCTCAGTTCACAGCTGACATTCGCTCAGGTTACAAAGATAAAGGGCCGTGTCACAGATTCTCAGACAGGGGAGGGGATTCCTTTTGCTGGAGTATATTTCAAGGACTCTAAGATAGGCGTATATTCAGACCTTGATGGCTACTATACTCTGGAAACAAGGGATTTGTCTCTTAAGACCCTTTGCGTGTCAATCCTTGGTTATGAAAGCCTGGAAATGGATGCCAACGTTGGCAATTTTGCAAAATTGGATTTCAGCCTCAATCCGGTAATAAACAACCTGAGTGCAGTTGTAGTCAAGCCGGACAACAGCTATATGAAATCCATACTCAAAAAAATCAACGACAATAAAACCAGGAACGATCCAAAATATCTGGACGATTTCAGTTGTGATGTTTACACAAAGATGGAATTGGACATTACCAATCCACGTGAACAGATAACCAACAAGAATATTGTTCAGAATTTTGGCTTTGTTTTTGACTATATCGATACTTCTGTGGTGAGCGGGCAGCCTTATCTGCCCGTTCTAATCTCTGAAAGTGCAGGCAAGAAATACCATTCACTTGATCCCGAAATGGACAAGGAGGTTCTTCAGGCATCGAGGCTCTCAGGTTTTGAAGACAATTCCAGCATGTTGCCATTCACCGGCAGCATGTATCTCAAGGTGAATTTCTACGAAAACTATATAAACGCCTTCAATCTTGATGTGCCATCGCCGTTGTGCGCGCATGGCATGATGTATTATAATTACTTCCTTATAGACTCCATTAACCTTGATGGGAGAAAGACCTATGTCATACGTTTCCATCCCGGTAAAAACATAAGTTC
>JAZRWT010000136.1:0-4209 GCA_045599845.1 Candidatus Egerieisoma sp.
CGGGCAGGAGTATGTGGAGGAAGGCAACAAAAAATACAAACAGAGACTCGAGGACAGAGAGAAGGCTTTGCTTGAAAGACTTGCAAGAAAACATAACGTCACGCTTTTGCCTGCCTCTGCGTAAAAGTAGTTCATTAGAACTGTCTCCGCAGCAGATGGAATATATGATGGACTGGATGTATTCTCAGGAAAGCCTGCTGAAGCAGATGACCATCCTTGGCCATGTTTTCTACATAGATGGCAATAAAGGGTATGTATCGTTCCGCTATGACAGGAAATTGGAAGACGGAACAGAATTGTACCATCTTGAAAAACTTTACGTAATGCCTGAATACCAAGGCACCGGCCTTGGCCTGAGACTTTTCAATATAGTTGTGGAGAGCGTGAAAAAGCTTGCGCACAACCATGCCCGCATAGAACTCAATGTGAACAGGTACAACACGGCAGTCACCTTCTACAAGCATTTAGGAATGTACAAAGCTGAAACCGGTGATTTTCCTATAGGGATGGGCTTTTATATGAACGATTATATAATGGCACTTGACCTGAAGTGATTTACATCGTTTAATAGCAGAATACATTTCCGTTATTAAAATTCTCACACCGTTGTATTTGAATTGCAGGATTCTTTGACTAATTTTGCAATAGTTGGCATTTTACCAGCTGAATACATATTATTAGACGTTACTGGACGTTTGTCTTTCAGATACAAACTTGGCAATTTGAATCACAAAGGAAGATAAAGCAACCTGAACGTCCACTTGCGATGGTAATTCGGTACTGCACCCTTCCGGTGCTGTTTTACCGTATACCATCTCAGGCGTGGGCTATCTGTGTTGCTTATCCTTTTTGTGAAGGCAGCCAAGGCCTGTATAAAGGATGAGCAGAGTAAAGCTCCCACGTCTTTTTTTGTTATACGCTCGGAAAGGGAGTGCCGGACAAAATATACAACCAATGAGAAAGAATTTCCTGATTCTGGTACTTGCAATCATTTCTTTGGTAAGTTGCACAAAGGGAGACATAAACAACGCATGCTCGTCTGATTCGAAATCTCCTGTTTTCACAGCAACATTTGAAAATGAAGTTGTAAAAACACAACTTGACAACAACAGACAATTGGTATGGACAGCTGACGACCGTCTTAGCATCTTCACCACAACCTACAACCAGCAATATGTCTTCACCGGTGAGACAGGAAGCAACAGCGGTGACTTTGAAGAAGTCAAAGTACCTGGATTCCATTCCGGAAATGCCTTGAAAACCAATTATGCAGTATATCCATATTCACCGGACAACAGGATATCCAATGATGAAGTGATTTCCATAAAACTTCCGGCAGTGCAATCTTACGCTGAGAAGAGTTTTGGCATAGGAGCCAATACAATGGTTGCAGTCACTTCTTCACCTGATGACTATTTCCTTCCTTTCAAGAATCTGTGCGGATTCCTTGTTGTTAAACTATATGGAACAGGTTCGGTAAGAAGTATATCATTGAAAGGAAAGAACGGCGAGAAGATTGCCGGTTCCGCAACCATTACCGCAAGATACGCAGAGGAACCGGAGCTCGAAATGGCCTCTGATGCCACTGAAACCATAACAATAGATTGTGGAGAGGACGGCGTTGCCGTAAGTTCATCTGCCGAAAGCCCAAGTGAATTCTGGTTCTGCATACCGCCAACCACTTTCAGCCAAGGCTTCACCGTAACGGTCACCGGCACAGACGATACTTCAATACAGAAGTCAGTATCATCAACTAAAAGAATAGATAGAAATGTAGTGATCAGCATGAGCCCGTTCAACGTTGAATTCTCCACTTCATTGGGGAAAGGCGTAACTTTGAATCCAGATGTCCAGTATCTGAGTCCTTCCCAGGCCAGTTCATACACAACAATGGTTGACGAAAACACTTTTCAAGTACTGGTCTCAGCGCCTGAAGCCGTCATTCCTCAAGCAGGAGAAATAGTGATGTGCGATTACGGAAACGGCAAGTTCTTTGTTGGCAAGGTGATTTCCAGCATACAGAACGGTTTGTATTATACCATTGAAACTGAAACACCGGCCATAAACGAGGTATTCAGCGAGATTAATGCCAGTGCGGAAATCAATGCCAGCAATTCCATCATAGAAAGTGATTTTTCGGAGGACGATGGCATTTTTTCATGCAATTTCGTAGACGAGTCTGTCTGGGACGATGTAGATGGCATAGAGGTCGAGCACATAACCAAGAACTTGTCTGTAGCACCGAATACAAGTCTCAACGCGTTCCCGGTAAATATAAATCTCGAGTACAAAATTAAGAACAACATATTCTCTGGAAGCGTGTTCGCTAATTACAGCGGAAACATAGCTTTCAGCGGTACGCAGATGGTAAAGATGGACATTACACAAAGAATAGGCGTGAGAGGCAGTTTCAGCATTGCTCAATATGGCAACGATAGAAAGTATATCCCTATTTTTAAACCAGGGAAGTACATACGCATATACAGTTACGGCAATATAATCAACATCAGTTTCCAACCTGAAATCGACTGGTTCTACAGTGGGAAAATCACTTTGGAATCGGAACTGCAACTGGAACTTGACAACACCAATTACCACCTTCTGAAAACAGAAGGGAGCAACCCACAGTGCTCCATGACATCCAACAAGAAACAGACATATTTCAGGGTCAAGAACTTGCATACCGAAGCAGAGGTGGGACTGTCTGTTAATTGTAGCGTTTTAGCTTCTGTCATAAATGAGAAATTGCTTGGAGCCGGATTAAACATTGCAGGAGGTGTTTCCATTATGGGAGACAAAAACGTAGGATTACAGTACCCGGGTGGGATAGACTTCAATATGGATGCGAAATTTGTTCCTTTCCTTGAAGCCAGCCCGTTTTTTGCAGTTAGAACTACGGAAGGTCTGAAGAAGTTCACTGCCGGAACATTCAGTATTTCTCTTGAAAGCTTCCAAGTACCTTTGCTTCCTGCAATTAATAATCTTAAAGGGAACTATGATGGGAATAAAGCCAGCGTTCAGGGAACGTTGGAAAACGAAAACAGGAGTTTCATTGCCACCAAGGAGGATGGTATTGCCATTTTTGAGAAAGGTGCCGGCGAACCAAAGGAACGCAAACAGATCATCAAGACAAAGTCTATATATGATGAAATGGAATTTGATATAGATGAAGGCAAGACTTATGAGATTGCACAATATGCGCTTGACAACAATCAATACATATATGGAGAGCGTGTTCCATTGACCGGCTGCCCTGACAAGAGCCACCCACACGCCATAGATTTGGGCCTGAGCGTTAAGTGGGCGTGCTGCAATGTTGGAGCGAGCAGGCCTGAGGACTATGGAGGATATTATGCCTGGGGTGAGACGTCTGAGAAATCAGCTTACGATGATGACACATATAAGTACTGGAGGGAAGGATGTTATATTGGCGACGATTGGTATTCCAGTGGTTATACCAAGTATGTAACTGTTTCTGGTCATGGCTTTGGTCGTTTCACGGATGGCAAAACAGTTCTGGACCCGGAGGATGACGTTGCACATGTCAAGTGGGGTGGCAGTTGGAGAATGCCTACCAGAGCGGAGTTTGAAGAATTGTACAACAATTGCACATCGGAGTGGACCGAACAGAATGGAGTAACAGGCAGAAGATTCACAAGCAAGAAAAACGGCAATAGTATCTTTTTGCCTGCTTCCGGTTTCTGGGACTACGGGTACTTCACTGGTATTGGGCTCTACACGTCCTTCCGCTTTGTTGGGCACCACGGCTTCTATTGGTCTTCGTCCCTAAATACGGACAGCAATAACCACGCTTGGCGCCTCGACTTCGGTTCGGTCGACGTGGGCACGAGCTACTACTACGGTCGGTTCTACGGTCACTCTGTCCGGCCTGTTTCAGAATGATAGTGCCTTGCAGGGCAGGTCGAAGACAGGCCCTGCGAAGGCCATAAGGCATAGCCGTAAGGCCATGCCGCATATAAGGTCCGGCCTTGGCTGGACAGAATTTATGCGAAGCATTCAAGACAATCGGCGAAGCCGACAAAATTTTCCAAACGAATATCAGATTATATCAATGATTTATCTTAATACATGAAATACATGAAAGACGTGAAATCTAAAAATCATAATTATGAGCATCCAACAATAGAGTTTGTAGAGGCTGTAACTCTCAATCCTATAGCTCAATCCAACCTTGAAAGTCCACAGGAT
>JAZRWT010000137.1:0-2762 GCA_045599845.1 Candidatus Egerieisoma sp.
AAAATACGGATTTCAATCCACAAAGCACCCTGGAGAATTCCATCTATGTTGAACTTGTTGACGATAAAGGCAAGACTGTGTCATCCAGCAATGTCATTGCAGGGGAAACTTATCTGAATGGAAAGATTTATCCCGGAGTCCTGTTCCTGGAGAGCAATCTTAAGGCAGACTTCTATACCTTCATGGCCAAATCCAGCAATGACTCAGATTCGCCTGTTCTGTTCTCTCAGGAGATAAGTGTGTGTTCATGCGATTCCGATCCAGTTGAGTCTCCTGAGTACGAAGCAAGTGTTTGCCCAGAGAGTGGAAAGTATTTTGCAGGCAACACGGCGTACATAGCCTATAACACCGGTTTCAGTTCAAGCTCGAGGCTGCTTGATTCTAAAGGAAAGCAGATAGGCGAAAGGATAAGGACGATTCAAGCCGGAACAGGTGTGTTATCATTCGTTCCAGAGCCGGGGGAAAAGTATTTCTTTAACGTGGATTCTTTGAATATAGGAGGAAATTACGGAGGATTTTCCATTGAAAATGCAAAATTCGCCCTGCCACAGGCATCCGAGAAAGGCTGTTCCATACACGTCAAGACTTTGAGCCACGCTGTATTCATAAATGTGAATACAAGACATGCAGGCGCATCCGGCAAATATTCCCTGGAACTTGTAAACAACTCTACAAAACGCAAACTGGCCGATATAGAATCCGGTCTTCAGCAGGATGTGGTCATAAGGCTTCCAAGACAAAAACTCGCGGGAGGTTTCAATTACGTATCCTTGATCAACGGGAAGGGGGAGATAGAGGCATACAGGGAATTCTATGTTTACAGGCTTGCTTCAGAACGGCTCGACTGCAAAATAGCAACAACGCTCAAGCCAATTGGTAAAAGATCTGCGGCAGGACTGGAAATAGAACTGAATGATGCATCCGGTAATCCTGTGGATGCTGTATTTTCCATATCTGTGCTTGATGACATATTCCCTGAAATAAGTCAGAAGGGAAACATCGAGTATGATAATCTTGATGATTTTTATTTCAATGAAGGATTACCGCTTACCGAAAGACGAGATGCATTGGATGCTTTGATGGTATTTGGCGAAGCTGGTGTTAAAGGCTATTATTATGGCTGCAAGGAGGAGGCATATATTGCAGATGCCCAGACCTCCAAGGTTCTGGCCTCAGTAAAGAAGGAATGGCGCAAGGAGAACAAGGATGGCAACTCAACATACCTTCAGGGAGGTAAATCTCAGGAACGTCCTGTGGATGAGAGTATTCAGGTTCTTGACCATATATGCAACCTTTACAGTTCATTCTTCTATGAAAACGGAATGATGTACAACAAGGTTGCTGGTTATGTGAACAGAAGCGGCGAGGGATATCAGCCGGTGGCATTGATTGTGAACGGCGTGCAGGAATACAGCTGGTCCATTCTTGAAAACCTTACAATGGAAAGCGTGCAGATCAAGGATATATCGTCAAGCGCTTCAGGACTGTACAGGAATTCAGGCGGTGGTTACGTTTCTCTGGTCATAACTTCGGGCGCAAGCTTGACGGCTCAGACCAGGGACAAGGAGGAATTGCTGCGTACGGAAGGTCCTGCGTTCGATTTCTATTCACCACGCTACGATATTGAAAAAATCTCCTGCAAGTATGACGGGCGTAACACATTGTACTGGAATCCAACAGTCAGGACTGTGGACGGCAAGGCCTCCGTTGCATTCTGCACAAATGATTCCGATGATACAAGAGCTTATGTAGTGATAAACGGCGTTGCCCGGGACGGACGCCAGTTCCATTGGGAAGGAATAGTCTTCGAATGATTGCATAACCATCAGCAGTGACGGCAAACCGTTCAGCTGGCGTGGTGTTCTTGACTGAAGACCATGCCTGAAGTTGAGTGATTAAAAATAATTGGAAATCGCGCAGAATTATAGTAATTTTGCACAATTTTTTGGGTTTATTAATATTTGACGGATAATAGAGTCCGTTTGAAAAACAAGTTAGTGAAATGCTGAATATATTTAGAAAAGAAATTAAATTGGCAGACGGCAGGACCATTGAGATTGAAACCGGTAAACTTGCCAAACAGGCAGATGGATCAGTTGTTGTAAGATTGGGTGATACAATGGTGCTGGCAGCTGTAACATGTGCAAAGGACGCTGAAGAGAATGTTGATTTCATGCCGCTTCAGGTTGATTACAAAGAGAAGTTCGCAGCTGCCGGAAGATTTCCTGGCGGCTTCATGAAAAGGGAAGGCAAGGCCTCAGATGCCGAGATTCTTGTTGCCAGACTAGTTGACAGGGCTCTGCGTCCATTGTTCCCTGAAGATTTCCACGCAGCCGTATTTGTAACGGTGAACCTTATTTCTGCAGACAAGGAGAACATGCCTGATGCAATTGCAGGTCTTGCAGCGTCAGCTGCTCTTGCAGTAAGTGACATACCTTTTGGCGGACCTATTTCAGAGGTCAGAGTTGCAAGGATAAACGGAGAATATTGCATTAATCCTACATTCGCACAGCTGGAGAATGCAGACCTTGACATAATGGTTGCTGCTACCGCTGAAAACATCATGATGGTTGAGGGCGAGATGAACGAGGTTTCCGAGGATGTAATGCTCGGAGCTATCAAGTTTGCTCACGAAGAAATAAAGAAACACTGTGCCGCTCAGATGGAACTCATGCAGGAGGTTGGCAAGACAGTCAAGAGAACTTATTGCCACGAGACCAACGACGAGGCTGTAAAGGCAGCATGCCGCGAGTTCTGTTATG
>JAZRWT010000138.1:0-2538 GCA_045599845.1 Candidatus Egerieisoma sp.
AGCGAACTTTGAAGTTGAAGCTACTACAAGAACCTCTGCGAGTTCCTCTGCTGCAAGAGCAAGCTTGGCGCTTACTGTGTTAGCCTCACCGAGTTCCAGAGTGATGTCAGGATACTGAACTGTTTGTGAGCCAATGAGAGAGAATGTAACCTCGTATGGTCCGCCAGGACGCATACCCTGAATTGCATACCTACCCTCAGCGTTGGTGGCTGCATAATACTTAGAGCCTGAAGGAGTGTGTACAGCAACAACGGAAGCGCCTATGAGAGCCTCGCCGTTTTCATCTGTAACAACACCGTTCATTGAAGATGTTGTAATCTGCGCATTTGCAGAAACAACAACCAGCAATGCTGCCAGAATGGAGCAAAAACTGCTAAATAATTGTTTCATAGATAATTATAGTTAGTTTATTGGAATTTGTTTGGAGGCAAATATATATAATAGATGAATGCCACCCAAAGTTTTTTATAAAAGTTGCACACCCCTTTCTTTATATGGAAATTTAGTATATCTTTGCAGGTTAAATAGTGAGAAGATTTGATGTCATATTTATTTACATCGGAAAGTGTATCGGAAGGACATCCGGACAAAGTTGCGGACCAGATCTCGGACGCAATCCTGGATGATTTCCTCAGGAAGGATTCAGAAAGCAAGGTTGCCTGTGAAACATTCGTAAGCACAGGACTGGTAGTTATTGGTGGTGAAGTAAGATCCGAAGCATGGGTTGACATTCAGCAGATAGCAAGGAACACCATAAGAAAAATCGGTTACACAAAGGGGGAATACATGTTTGACGCAAACTCCTGCGCCATTCTTTCCGCCCTGCATGAGCAGAGCGATGACATTCACCGCGGAGTTGCCAGGGAGGAAAGTGACAATCAGGGAGCGGGCGATCAGGGAATGATGTTCGGTTACGCCTGCAACGAAACCAAGGAATATATGCCGCTGCCAATTTATCTGGCCCATCTGGCGCTTGAAGAGCTGGCGCACATAAGGAAGGAGACCTCTCTCATGCCTTACCTCAGACCTGATGCCAAATCACAGTTCACCATTGAATACTCAGACAACAACGTTGCTCAGAGAATACATACCATTGTAATCTCCACCCAGCACGATGAATTCGATGATGACGACTCAATGCAGAAGCGCATATACAGCGATATCAAGAACATTCTCATTCCACGCATGATTGAGAGACTGGATTCCAGGAACGCTGCGCTTTTCAACACGGATTTCCGCCTTCTGGTAAATCCTACAGGAAAGTTCGTGATAGGAGGTCCTCACGGAGACACAGGCCTTACCGGCAGGAAAATAATCGTTGACACCTATGGCGGAAGAGGAGCGCACGGCGGCGGAGCATTCTCCGGCAAGGACAGCTCCAAGGTTGACCGCAGCGCTGCATACGCTGCAAGATATATTGCAAAGAACATGGTTGCAGCAGGCGTTGCTGATGAAATGCTGGTTCAGCTTAGCTATGCCATAGGAGTGGCGGAGCCTGTGAGCATTTACGTGAACAGTTACGGCACTCTGAATCCTGCCACAGGATTGGCAGATGCTCAGGTGGCAAGGAAAATAGGAGAAATATTTGACCTCAGGCCTGCCGCAATCATAAGGAAATTCGGTCTGATCAATCCTATCTTCGAGCCTACCGCAGCATACGGACATGTTGGAAGGACTCCTTACAAGGCAGAAGTCAGCGTTTATGAAAACGGAAAAGCCTGCCGCAAGGAAGTCCAGTTCTTTGGTTGGGAACTGCTGGATTCAGTTCAGGAAATAAGGAATGCTTTCGGACTTTAGTCCAATTCGTATGACTTTTCAATGGCCAGTCTCAATTCAGTGAGGCTGGCTATTGTCTTGAGTTTGCCTCCGCTAACGAATGATATTCCGCCTGTTTCCTCAGACACCACAACCGCAGTGGCATCGCTGTCCATTGTAACTGCGCAGGCGGCCCTGTGACGCAGGCCATACTGGGCTGGAATATCCGGATTGTCAACTATGGGCAGGGTGCAGCGCGCCGCAACTATCCTGTTTGGAACAATTATCATTGCACCATCGTGCAGAGGACTGTTCTTGAAGAATATGTTCTCAATCAGACGCCTGTTTATCAGAGCATCAAGTGCGTCACCTGTTTTTATTATATAGTCCAGGGAGGATATGTGAGGCATTACTATGAGCGCACCTGTCCTGGATTCGCTCATTGACTTGCAGGCCTGTGTGATTTCATCCAGGAATTCGGCTGATATGCCCTGGGATGAAGCATTGCCAAACAGTTTGCTGAAATGGCGCAAGCTTTTCCTTTGCAGGTAATTGTTGCCTATGTGGACCAGGGCGCGCCTGATTTCCTGCTGGAAAAGTATGATGAGCGCAATTACACCAACCCCCAGTATCTGACCAAGGATTGATGAGAGCAGCTTCATGTCCAGGGCTTTCACAACTATCCACACAACATACAGGCTGAGTATGCCAATGAATATGCTCATTGCAGAAGTGCCCTTTATCAGCTTGAAAACATAAAAGACAAGCAGGGCCACAAGAATG
>JAZRWT010000139.1:0-6938 GCA_045599845.1 Candidatus Egerieisoma sp.
ACCACCGCTCATTTGTGCAGGCTTGTGTCCGGCCCTTTCCTCCAGTCCCACTTCCTTGAGCAATGCAATGGCTTTGTCCTTTACAGTTGATGTCTTTTCATTGCCGGCAATAAGTGCCGGAATCATTATGTTTTCCAATGCCGTGAATTCAGGAAGCAGATGGTGGAACTGGAAAACGAATCCGATTTTCCTGTTGCGCAGAATTCCCAGATCCTTGTTACCAAGCTTGTTAACGTCAACGCCGTCTATAAGCACTTTACCGCTTTCCGGCTTGAGCAATGTGCCCATTATCTGAAGCAAGGTGGATTTGCCGGCTCCGCTTGCACCAACTATGCTTACTATTTCCGCATCCTTTGAAGTGAAATTCACGTCCTTGAGCACGTGAAGTTCACCGTACCATTTGTTGATATCTACACACTCTATCATGATTTTCCATTACTCTTTGTTTGTATTGGTCACGTCAACCTTGATGCCCATGGGACTTATGCTTACATGCACGTCTTCATTATTGTTGCCGGCTGAATTGCAGTTTTCGCATTCATCGTATTGTATTTCAGAAATTCTGCCGAAACAGTCATTTTCTTCATCATTCCTGCCGAATTCGCTGCCATTCACCAGAATCACAGTTGTTGTACTGCCTGCATAGATTGTAATCTTTGGATCTGTGAGACAATATCTGTTCTCTTTTGTAATTTTAACAGGTTTTACAACAAGGAGCGAATCGTTCAGGGAATAGAAATCGGAACCTTTGAAAGCCTTATAACTGTTTGCAATGTCCGTTGAGAACAATCGTGCAGGATGTTCATCCCAGGTACATTTAATGTAAGGTTTGTATGACACTTCATTTGTTTGAGTTGAACTGCTGTCCCGCATTTCCTGTTTTATCCTCTTGATTTTTATGACAGGATATTTTGCAATCATTTTGGAACCATTGACCGGATTCATATACATTGAGCTTACATCAAGTTTGTTTTCATTTTCAGTCCAGTGAACCTTTGGAGTTGCACCGGGGAGCACATTTTCAAGTCTTACATAAAGGGTGTCCGTTCCATAAACGTTGAGGTCAGAAACCTCCTTCATTTCATCATCCGCGCATGCAACTATGCCAGCTTTTGTTATGAATCCGGCTGCACCGAATATTGCAATCATTGACAGCAGGAACAAAATGAGACCAGGTCTCCATTTTGGAGCTTTGAGCGAGAAGGTGAGCATTACTCCGCCATAAAGAATTCCCATTGAAGGCAGAAGCCATGCAGCAATTGCAAATATTTTTGCAATCAGTGTGTGCTTGATGCCAAAATCCACATAATCAATGGACTGCCAGATTGAAAGGAAATCAAAGACTCCGGCTTTTTCAACAGAGAATGCAACACAGGATGCAACAAAGCCTATGAGCAATGAGATACCCGTTATCATAAGGATTATACCAGCTGCAACTTTGAGTATGTTCCCTATCAGATGACCCCTTTCCGAATTCACAGGGCTTGAGGCATTCCTTTTCCTGCTCATTCTCCTTATGTCATCAACTCCTTCATTATAACCCATCATAGAGCATCTTTGCTCCACGGTTCTGGCGGCCGGCATTGCAATCCAAAGGATAATATATATTATCCATGTGGCTCTTCTCAAGAAATGGAAGAAGCCGAACATTTCAAAATCAAATACTTCGAAAAGTGCGGGCAGAACCAGAAGGGAAACGAATATGATTCTTATGATAGCTACGTCTGTATTGAAATAATTGCTCAAACCGCTGCAGACTCCACCTATGATTTTCCTGCTCATGTCCCTGTAAAGGCGTTTCCTTACTTTTGGTTCGCTATCGCAGGTGGAAGAATCCGATTCTGAATCAGTTGGTTCCGTTGATGAATCCGTTGACCCAAAGTCTTTGGGGCGTCCGAGTATGCCTATTATATCCCTTACATCCTCTTCAATGACTATGCTGCCTTTCCTTCCTTTTTCATAGAGCAGTTCAACTATGCGTTGCTCTATGTCCGCTATTATCTCTTCTTCCTGACCCTGGCTGTCCTGAGCGTAAAAGGCCTTTAGTTCTGAAAGGTAATCTTCAAGAATCCTGTACGCTTCCTTTGTTATTGTAAATGATACGCGTGCTATTCCAATGTTTAGAACTTCATTCATAATCAGTTGATTTTTAATCCTTTGATAATGTCAATACTTTCACATAATTCGTTCCATGACGAATCCATTTCATCAAGCGTGGCCTTTCCCTTTTCTGTAAGCGAATAATATTTTCTTGGCGGGCCTTGAGGGCTTTCCTCCCATCGGTAGGTAAGGAGCCCCTGGTTTTTCTGCCTTGTAAGAAGAGGATAGAGGGTGCCTTCAACAACTATCATCTTTGCGTCTTTCAGAACGCTTATGATGGAAGAGGCGTAGGCGTCACGGTTCCTTAGAATAGACAGGATGCAATATTCCAGGAAGCCCTTGCGCATTTGCGACTTTATGTTTTCAGAATTTATGTTGTTTTCCATAATCATAGTTTGTTTGCGAATCTGTCTATATTTTCAGGTGTAATTGGAAGGCCGTACATCTGGCACATGTCAACAGGGCTTTTGGCTTTAGGTACAGCTATCCAGAGTATCAAGTATATGAGTATTCCGCTACATCCGAAAACAAAGAGCAGAATGAAAATTATTCTCATAACGGTTGTATCAATGTTGAAATAGATGGCAAGTCCGCTGCATACTCCGCCTATTCCACCGCTGTTCGGTTTGCGGAACAGTCTTCTTGTTCCGTTTCCCGTAATGCCGTCCACTGCATCATTAAAACTGTCCGCAACACGGCTTGCCCTCCTGCGCACATTGCCTTCAAACGAGTCATCGTACTGCTCCCCATCGGGCATACCCATCTGAGCAATGACCTGATTCACCATTTCAAGATCAATCACGTCCTTGTACAGGCTCCTTTTCTGTGAAAACAGTTCAGCAATCCTTTCTTCCAGATCATTCATGACTTCTGCGGCCTGTGCATTGCATCCACTGCCCTGAAAAGCATCCAGATAGCGTCTGAGCTTCCTGTATGCATCCTCTTCAATGACAAAGCTCCTGCCGCCTATTCCAACATTGATAACCTTCTTCATACATCAAAAACCTATAATTAATATATAAACACATTGTTAAAGTACCTTTCAGCACCGAAGTACTTTGACACTGCAAAGATATAAATAAATTTTAATACCTTGCAATACATAGAACTAAATTTTTAAAAAAAGAGGCTGAAAAAGCCTCTTTCGGTTTATGACACTGCAATTCTAATTACTGAACGTCTGTTGTTTCAGTTGTTGCTTCGGTTGCTGTCTCAGTTTCGTTTGCATTCACTGTGTTCTGTGGGAACTGCGGCTGAGACTGCATAGGGGTTTCAATCTGGGTCTGCTCCATGAGGGAAGCCTCGCTCTTGTCGTTTGCTATGAACATTGTAATGAAAACGCAAAGAACAATAATTGTTATTGCAAAACCCCAGGTTAGCTTTTCAAGTATGTCCGCTGTCTGCCTTACGCCAAAAGTCTGATATCCGCTTGCAAAGTTAGCTGCAAGTCCGCCGCCTTTTGAATTCTGAATGAGAACCACGATTGTAAGAAGAATACTTGCAATTACAATCACAATAGCTAAAAATGTATACATATTATTTGTTTTTTATTTCGTTTGTTGTCCGTTTGTGTTATTGCGTTTTTGCTGAAGCTTTTCAACGCAGTCTGCAAAGTAAGCACTTTTTTTGGGATATAACAAAATTAGTTTTGAATAAACCTCCAGTGCCTGATCGTAATATTCCTGTTCCTGATAAATCCTTGCAAGAGTTTCTGTAACATATTCCTTGTTCAGTTGCTTTTCTTCGCTTTCAATCCTGTTTCCGCAAAGCAGGCCTTCATTTAGCGTATCAGCTGCGCCGGCTATTTCAGAAGATGAAAAATATTCACTTGTGGAGGCAATGTATCTTATGTCCGGTTCCATATCCTTAGAGGAAATGGTCCTTGTAATCGATTCGGAGAATTCTTTGTGGAGCAGCTTTCTGTCCTGAATGAATGATGAGCATTTTTTCAATTCGTTCTCTGCCTCATTAATATCTGCCGCCGCAATTCTGCCAAGGAACATGGCTCTTGCCAGTGAGAACCACGGGTATTTTTCAATAACCAGCTCAAGCTGGCTGACTGACAGATTTTCTATGTTTCTGGAGATTTCCATTGTCCTACCAATTGGCTACCGTTGCGTTGAATATGTCCTCAACCAATTTTTCCACTATTTCATCACAGAGCGCAGCTTCCATTGAATCAAGCGAAAGATTGGAATCATAATCCGCAAAGGCGGCAAAGCTTTTCTCAAAGTTGTCTTCTTCGTGCTTCCTGTTTATGAAATTGATCTTTACTGTAATGGTGAGCCTGTTCTGAGCGGCAACTTCGGCGCTTGTCACAGCCATTGGCGCAACATCGTAGCTCATTATGCTTCCGCTTACTTCAAGATCTCCGTCCATATTGGTCATTTCAAGCTTGGTGAGCCTGCGGTATTTGTCCATGAGGGCATTTGTCATTGTATTGCTCAATGAAGGATTCACCTTCATTGCCCTGTTCTCAATGGTGTTCACCGTTATACTTTGAACATCTGGTTGTATTGATGTTCCTGAAAATGAATAAATTCCGCAGCTTCCAGCAAGAACGGAAACCAGAACTGCGAACAATGATTTCATTAGCTTTTTCATTTGCGTCTCTTCTTTTTGCCTTCCAGGCCCATCTGATCTATTTTCCTGTACAATGTACGTTCCGATATGCCCAGTTCTACAGCGGCTTTCTTTCTGTTGCCATTATGTTTTACAAGGCATTCGCGTATCATTTCATCATATTTTTCCTTTATAGAAAACAATTTTTCCTCTTCTTCAATATCCTTTGTCAACGGGCTTTGTGAATCATCCTGAGCATAGCTCAACTGTTCGGGCTCATTGTTCACGGAATAGTATGACGGGGCGCTTTCCGAATTATTCTCCAGCGGATCACCCATAATGTCATCAACCATTTCAAAATCATTGAATCTGCTTGGTTCCAAAGCTTGATTGTCCATGCTTGAAGAAGACATGGAGTCAACTTTTTCCTTAAGCGCGGCCATTTCTTTTTTCAATGACATGATCATGTGCAGAAGAATTTTTCCGTTGCTGAGCATATCTTCTTCCTTGCTGGCAAGAGCAGGCAGATTCTCATTTGAAAAATTCTGTACCGGCAGGTATTTCCTGAGTACGGCCGCGGATATCTCCCTGACCTGTTCAAGTGCTGAAATGCGTTGGGCTATGCTCATAAGCTGCCTTATGTTTCCGGGCCATGGATATTCGCATAGAAGAACCTGTGCATCATGGTTGAGCCTTATTGCAGGCATTCTGTAGTTTTCTGCAAAATCGGAAGCGAACTTTCTGAACAAAAGATTTATGTCTTCCTTTCTTTCTCTGAGGGGAGGAACGTGGATTGGAACGGTGCTTATTCTGTAATACAGGTCTTCCCTGAATTTGCCATCCTTTATGGCCTGTTCCAGATTCACGTTGGTAGCAGCCACAACTCTTACGTTGGTCTTTTGAACTTTTGCAGAACCTACCTTGAAGAATTCACCGCTCTGGAGAACCCTGAGCAGCCTTACCTGAGTGGATACCGGCAGTTCCGCAACCTCATCAAGGAATATGGTTCCTCCGTCTGCAACTTCAAAGTATCCCTTCTTGGTTTCAACAGCACCTGTGAACGCACCTTTTTCATGTCCGAACAATTCGGAATCAACGGTACCTTCAGGTATCGAACCACAGTTTATTGCAATGTAAGTATTATGTTTTCTTGCACTGTACTGATGTATGATTTGCGGGATAACTTCCTTGCCCACACCACTTTCGCCCGTTACAAGCACAGACAGGTCAGTCCTTGCCACCTGCACGGCGGTATCAAGGGCATCGTTCAGTCTCGAGTCATCGCCCACTATGTCAAACCTATGTTTGATTTCCTGTAATTCCATATTTGCAAAAATAATTAATCTAATTTGATTTTAACATTTTTTTAGTATTTTTGCATAATGTTGTATAGTAGGAGTTTTATAGACTGATGAAATTTTTGGCTGTCATACCCGCTAGATACGCATCCACCCGCTTCCCAGGCAAGCCGCTTGCCTTGGTGAACGGCGTGCCTATGATTTGGAGAGTTTATGAACAGACATCCAGGACTTTCAACAGTTTATGCGTTGCCACGGACGATGAGCGCATTTTCAACTGCGTGAAGGAACGGGGTGGAAATGCGGTAATGACAAGCAGTTCCCACAACAGTGGAACAGACAGGGTCCTTGAGGCTGTGGAAAAGTTCGAGGCAGCAACAGGTGAGGTTTTTGACATAATAGTGAATGTCCAGGGAGATGAACCTTATATACAACCTGCCCAGCTGGAGCAGCTGGAATCATGTTTTTTCACTGCCGATGGAAATGAAGATTCCTCTGTACAGCTTGCCACACTGGTAAAGAGAATTAATGAGCTTGAGGAGCTGGAGAATGCCAATGCTCCAAAGGTGGTGGTTGATGGCAATTGGAACGCCTTGTATTTCAGCCGTTCCGTGATTCCTCATCCAAGAGGCGTTGAGCTGAACAACGAATATGTAGCCTCACATATATATTACAGGCATATAGGTTTGTACGGTTACAGGAGGGAAGTCCTGAAGCAAATATGCTCAATGGAACAGAGCTATCTGGAAAAAACCGAAAAACTTGAGCAGTTGAGATGGCTTGAGGCCGGTCTGAAAATAAAGGTGGCCCTTACCGGGTATGAAACCTATGCCGTTGACACCCCGGAGGATCTGGAACGGATAAACTCAATGAAACAATTCAAATAACAACAATAATAATTAAAACAAAAAACGATGAGAAAGAATTTATTCAAATTGGCAAGTCTTTTGCTTATTGGTTTGGCAGTAATGTCCTGCT
>JAZRWT010000140.1:0-3893 GCA_045599845.1 Candidatus Egerieisoma sp.
TGTAACTGCGGGTCTCAGTCGTGATCCCTTCGCCACCTATCGTGGCCACTGCAATGTCCCTGTGAATGTCTATTCCACAGCCCCGGCGAACTACTTGGGTGAAGTTGACTTCTTCCATCTTGTATCCTTAATCTTTGGTTCGATGCCAAAGTTAAGGATAATCCCATTTTCATTCTCGTGGACGACTTGTATAAGTCATGGATGTTTCATATATTTATTTTGTTTCTTATTCGAACCTGTAACCCATATCATAATCCTTGTCAACTACAGGACGGCCGTGCTTCATCCAGGATGGCATAGGTTCTCCCTTAAGGAAATGGTTGAAGAACTGCTCGAGCCTTATGCTCAAGTCCTTCCTGTTCCTGCGATGAACCAGGTTGTGGTCCTCATCATTGTACTGGAGCATCCAGGCCTGCTTGCCCAAGCGTCTGAGTCCGTTGAACATCTCTATGCCCTGCCACCAAGGAACGGCACCGTCCTGATCATTGTGCATGATGAGCACAGGTGTCTGGACATTCGGCAGACGGAACAGAGGTGAATTGTCCATATAGAGAGGGAGTCCGTCCCAGAGGTTGTAGCCTATACGGCTCTGGCCGTCCTCATACTGAGCCTGGCGTGTAACGCCACTGCCCCATCTGATTCCGCTGTATGCGCTTGTCATGTTTGAAACAGGAGCGCCTGCGCCTGCAGCCTTGAACCTGTTGGTCTGGGTGATTATGTATGCAACCTGATAGCCGCCCCAGCTCTGTCCCTGTACGGCCATGTTGTCCTTGTCAATCCAAGGATACTGCTCGAGCATATCGACGCAAGGCATGAGTGAGCGCATGCAGCTCTTGCCAGGTATTCCAACATTGTAATAAAGGTCTGGAACACATACAATGTAGCCGTTGCTTACGAAGAAAGGAATGTTCACGGTTGAAGCACTCGGGGCAGGACTTCTGTAATTGTACATTGTCTGTGAGTTCTTCTCGTAGAAATAGAAAATCACAGGATATTTCTTATTCGGGTCAAAGTTTTCAGGCTTGAAAAGGAGGCCATCCGCCTTTATGTCATCCATTGTGGTCCAGTGAATGAGTTCAACGCTTCCCCAATTGTAATCCTTCTGCCAAGGATTTATATGTGAAATCTGCTTGGCGGCAGCCATCTGCTTGCCGTTTATTACTGCGTATTTCTCATTGTTCCTTGCAACAACGCTTGCATCACAGCTCCATACGTTCATAGGATTGTTGAAGTTTCCTTTCGTGAAGAACAATTTTGCAGCCTTTCCTTTATCCGCAATTGCAAAGACAGGCATTGCAAAAGTGTAAGGAGCATCAATTATTTCTGCCGGAGCGGCATATTTGCCGCTGAAAGGATTTGCAGGAAGAGTTACTGAATAGAATCCATTCTGCTTGTTCACTTCGTTATATGATGCAAGATAAACAGGACGTGCTGCATCGAACATGCTGCTTACAGCCATTCCGCTCATGACATCCGCTTCTGGAATGAACCTGTCATTCTTGTAGATGTTCACTGCAGTGAACTTGATATTGTTGTCTTTGCCGTAGGATGAAGTAACGCATACCGCTTTCTGATTCTCATCGGTTGATACAAGCCATATATCGTTCTGATCGGCAATCAGTGCCTTCTTTGAATCCGAGAACCAGAATGCCCTGCCGGCTGAAGAAGGAAGGTTAGGTGTATCGTGTCCTTTCTCGTAGAAAAGAACGCCAAGGTCCTTGGTAAGATTCCAGCTCTTGCCGCTTGCAAGCTCATACATCGAGTAATCCGCCTTGATATCGTCATAAATCAATGCATATCTGCCGTCAGGAGAAGTTGACATTGTCTTGTTGGCCTTACAGTACAGCATCCTGCGCTCTCCTGTCCTTATGTCAATTACGTATTCATCGGCAGGTGCGTCATAGTCCCATTGTGTCTGAATCACGTAAGGAGCCCTGCTTGCAATGAAGGCATAGTCTGCATCGCCATAATTCTCAGGTCTTACCGAACTTATATCACTATCGCCAAGTTGGATGAATTTGCCGCATTTCCCGCCGTCCATGTTCATATAGCAGCTGAAGCTGGTTCTTGCAATCATGGCCTTCCTGTTGTTCTGGATAGTTGGAATGTAGTCCGCATCCCAGGCCCAGATATCGAGTTTCGCGCGTTCGAACTCAACTATTGAAGTATCCTTCTCCCTTGGTGCCGGAGCTATGCCAAAGAAAAGACGCTTTCCGCTGCCGCTCCACTGCAAAGGAGCATTTTTTGAAATCAAAAGCGGCTGCATGTCAAAACGAACCTGCTTGTCCTTTGCATATTTGCCACGGGCAGCTTCATTGGCCTCGGTTTTCATATCCTTGCGTGAAGCCTCGAATTCACGTGCGCTGTCAAATTCCTTGCCTTGAGGGATGTTCTGATTGGCATAGTAATGAACGTGCCTGCCTATGCCTGCATTTGTGATGCTGTCTGAAATGATAAGCAGATTGTTGAGCCATGCTTCATCTTTGGAATTGATTCTGAAGGCCGGATTGCAGATATAGATTTTAAGATCATTCTTGCCTGCCTTTGTGGTATCGGTATTGGCAATGAATGCCATTTCTCCCTGGGCCGAGAATTTAGGCAGGGTGAAGGTACTGCCCTTAGGCCCCTCCATGACTATGAACTCTTTCTTTGCTTCGAGGTCATAGAGATAGAGTCCTGCAGGAGTGTCCACGGTATCCTTAGGATTGATTTCCTTGCCATCTTTGGCATCCTTTCCGTCTTTTCCTTTCTTGGTGGAATCCTTCTTTGAAGGCTTCTTTGCAGCAACGAACTTCCTTGTATATGCCAGCCATCTGCCATCCTTTGAAAAAGCGTAATTTTCCACTTTCAACAGTGTGTCAACACTTCCTGTTGCAATATTCAGCACATAAAGGTTATCCTTTGGAGCCTCTTTCTTCTCTTTTGCCATATCCTTCTTCTCCACCTTGGAACTGTCAATTGCAGACTTGTCTTTGGCAGCCTTGCCCTTGGCATCATCCTTCACTGCAGGCTTTGTGGTGAAAGCGGCCCACTTTCCAAGAGTTGCAGGAGTCTTGAAATCCTTGAGGTCAGGGAACACCGTTCTGCCGCCATTGGACAAATCAAGAAGGACCAGAGTGTCAGTTGGCATCTGCTCAGCTTTTTTCTTCTTGATTCTTGCCTTGCGTGTCTGCTGATAAAATGCTTTGACTCCTGCAAGAACCTTGTTGTTGGCCGCACTTATTTGCTGCCCGTATGCCCTTTCTATCTGCCATTCCTGACCTGTGAAAGGATTGTAAATGCAGAGAAGTGCGTCGCCTTCCTGTGGAACAACTCTGTAGAAAAGCGTGCTGCCCTCATCAGGGGCATCAAGCTCCCTTACGGTCTGCCATTTGTCATACACATCGTGTGTGATGGCTGGTTTCTGTGCAAGCAGAGGCAGGCATGCCACCAGTGCCGCAAAAAAAGAGAAGAAACGTTTCATTATGCTAGTGTTTAAAATTTTACAAAAAATGACATCTGAATGCAGACGCAGCACAAAGGTAGCACAAATCCGTTTCTTTATTGTATCTTTGCAAACGAATTTAAAAGCAACACAAAATATAAATATTTATAACACTATGATTTACACACAGCAGGTACAGCAGATGTGCGCTGTAAAGAAAGGCCCGAACCATGGTCCGGCTCCAATTCCTGAAGAGGGCAAATGGGTTAAGGCCAAAGAGATCAAGGACATTTCAGGTCTCACACACGGTATTGGCTGGTGCGCTCCACAGCAGGGTGCATGCAAGCTTACACTCAACGTCAAGGACGGTATAATCCAGGAGGCTCTGGTAGAGGTTCTCGGTTGCTCAGGCATGACTCATTCAGCAGCAATGGCTTCTGAAATTCTTCCTGGCAAGACCCTTCTCGAG
>JAZRWT010000141.1:0-3927 GCA_045599845.1 Candidatus Egerieisoma sp.
AACGAGTTCTGTTACAAGTTCAACAGGATGTTCTTCGGAGAACGGCTGTTTGACCGGCTGGTGCTGGCATCAATCTCATATCGGCCTGAGTTCGAACACAGAATTTACAGCCACTCGGATAATCGCGGATAATCATTTAAAATAATAAGGAACAATGAACGAGGTGATTGTCAATGGAATAACAGTGCTGTTCGCAGGACAGGAGCATTTGAAGTATGCGAAGGATGTTTCCGATACCATTGAGGAGGCAACTAAGGACAAGAATTCCGGTCTGGCGAAAAGGACCGTGGAATATATAAGTGAAAAGATAGCGGCCGGGAAGGGCATTATTGCTCTGGACGGTGACAAGTTCGCCGGTTTCTGCTACATAGAGTCGTGGGAACATAACTGGTTCGTTGCCAACTCCGGCCTTATAGTCAGACCTGAATACAGGGGGATGGGCTTGGCCAAAGCCATTAAGAAGCAGGCTTATGAATTGTCACGCCTGAAATTTCCAGGAGCGAAGATTTTCGGACTCACCACCAGTCCCGCAGTCAAAAGAATCAACGAATCGCTTGGATATAAATCAGTTCCGTACAAGGAAATAACCACGGATATCAATTTCTGGAAGGGTTGTGTGAGCTGCGTTCATTACGAAACACTTTGCAGAAACGGCTTTGAGGACTGTTATTGTACCGGGATGGTTTTTGATCCTGATGAAAAATAATCCTGCCAAAGCGGGAAACATCAACCCCCGCCAGAATGCATTCTGAAAGGGGTGAATGATTCCTGGCATGCGAAAATGAGGGGGCGGGATACAGACACCACCTCTGTAGGCTACTTTGAGGCTGGCGCGCGTTCCCTGCTTTGGCAAAAGAGTTGAATACAAAGAGAGGGACAAAGAGGATTGAACAAAAAGGATTGAACAAAAAGAGAAGGGAAAAGATTCTAAATAAAACGATAAAATTAAAAGTATAGATATTATGGCAAAGAAGAAAGTTGTTGTCGCTTTCAGCGGCGGACTGGATACATCGTTCACTGTAATGTATCTGGCAAAGGAAAAAGGTTATGAGGTTTATGCTGCGTGTGCGAACACCGGTGGTTTCTCCGCCGAGCAGTTGAAGGCCAATGAGGAAAACGCTTTCAAGTTGGGCGCAGTCAGGTATGTTACCCTTGACGTGGCTCAGGAGTATTATGAAAAGAGTATCAAGTACATGATTTACGGCAATGTGCTTCGTAACGGTACCTATCCTATCTCCGTTTCATCTGAAAGGATTTTTCAGGCACTGTCCGTTGCAAAATATGCAAAGGAGATTGGTGCCGATGCCATTGCTCACGGCTCTACCGGCGCAGGCAACGACCAGGTCCGTTTTGACATGACCTTCCTTGTTGCCGCTCCCGGCGTTGAGATAATCACTCTTACACGCGATATGGCTCTGAGCCGCAACCAGGAGATTGAGTACCTTCAGAAAAACGGCTTCCCTGCGGATTTCCAGAAGCAGAAATATTCATATAATGTAGGTCTCTGGGGAACTTCCATCTGCGGTGGAGAAATCCTGGATTCAACACAGGGCCTCCCTGAAACGGCTTATTTGAAGCAGGTTACAAAACAGGACAAGGAAACCATAGCTTTGACCTTCAGCAAGGGTTGTCTGAAAGCCGTTAACGGAGTGGAATATGAGAATGCTGTTGAGGCTATCAAGAAGGTTGAGGAAATAGCTGCGCCTTACGGAGTAGGCCGTGACATGCACGTGGGTGATACCATAATAGGTATAAAAGGGCGTGTAGGCTTTGAGGCTGCCGCCGCGCTGCTGATTATAGCCGCCCACAAGTTCCTTGAGAAATTCACCTTGAGCAAGTGGCAGCAGTACTGGAAGGACCAGGTTGGTACCTGGTACGGCATGTTCCTTCACGAGAGCCAGTATATGGAGCCTGTGATGCGTGACATTGAGGCCATGCTGGAAAGTAGCCAGCGCAATGTTAACGGAACCGTTACAATGGAACTTCATCCATACGGATTCTCCACTGTTGGCGTTGATTCGCCTGATGATCTTGTCAAGACCAAACTCGGCGAGTACGGCGAGATGCAGAAAGGCTGGACTTCGGAGGATGCCAAGGGTTTCATAAAGGTAAGTTCAACCGCCTTGAGGGTTTACTACACCAAGCATCCGCTGGATGAGTGATTTTCATTTTGATGAGTGGCGTACATAAAAGTGTTGTCCTGGCGTGAAGAACTTTGAAACAATATGAAACAAGTTTCCAAGCATGGCTTAATATCTTGAATATCCTGAAACATTAAAATTAAATATCCGAGTTTTTGCAAGACTCCCGTAAGTTCTTGAAAAGAAATAAATTCAATGCTTGCGGAACTTGAGCGGAACACTTGCAAAACCTTAATCAAGAAGATTGAAACGAATAATATGGACCGGAAGTTGGAACTGCTTTGCAGAATGATTGAGATACCATCGCCAAGTAGGGAGGAAAAGGCTGTGGCGGATATGCTGGAGAGCTGGCTGCTTTCTGAAGGCCTGCCTGTGCATCGCCTTATGAACAACCTATGGCTGGAGAGCTGCCCTGCCGGTGGCAAGCCTACCATACTGCTCAATGCCCACATTGACACAGTGAAAGCTGTTTCAGGCTGGTCTTCAGATCCTTTCACACCTGCGATAGTTATAGAAAATTCTTCCGTCACCTCTGGCATGTCCGATTCTTGCTGGCATTCAAGTGTTCCGGGTTGCAGTGGCTCCGGAGTTGATCTGGGCAAGGAGTATGGATTGTTGGACAAAGCTGTTGTGGCAGGTACGGAGGATATCAAAATCACAGGTCTTGGAGCGAATGACGATGGCGGAAGCGTTGTGGCAATGATTGAGGCGTACAGGATATTGGTTTCACGCGAACAGTCGTACAGGCTTGTGCTTGCCCTTACAGCTGAGGAGGAAGTGAGCGGGAAGGATGGCATTGAACTTGTTCTGCCGGAAATTTGTGGAGAAATAGGTGCTGCTGGCGTTGCTCATGAAAATATAGCATTGGCAATAGTGGGAGAGCCTACTGGAATGCAGATGGCGGTAGCCGAGAAAGGACTGATGGTACTGGATTGCACGGTCTTTGGGAAAAGTGGGCACGCTGCAAGGAACGAGGGCGTGAATGCCATATACAAGGCTTGGCCTATTGTCAAATGGTTTGCTGAACACGAATTTGAAAAAGTTTCCAAATATCTCGGGCCGGTGAAGATGAGTGTGACCCAGATACAGGCCGGGACGCAGCACAACGTTGTGCCGGACAAGTGCAGTTTTGTTGTTGATGTGCGCACGAATGACTGCTACACAAATAAAGAGCTGCTGGCAGAGATACAATCAGAAGCGCAACGTATATTATTGTGCGGCAGGTCAGACGGACAGAAAAGTTGTTTTTCAGGAACGCAGGTTCGAATAGAGAGTGTGAGACAATCCTCTGTTTATAGTGAGTCAGACTCGTGTCATAAGATAGCTGAGGTTGTTGGTGAATCAGGTGGTGAATCAGGTGGTGGGTCTGGTGGAAATGACGGACGGGATTCTTGTAACATGGAAATCAAGGCTCGTTCAACCAGATTGGGAAGTTCGCACATTGACGCGGAGCACCCGGTGGTCAAGCGAGGTCTGGAACTTGGTTTGAAGTGCTTTGGTTCGCCAACATTGAGCAATCAGGCGTTGCTGCGTTGCCCGTCATTGAAGATTGGGCCGGGTGATTCCGCCCGCTCGCATACAGCAAATGAGTTCATACTTTCGAGCGAAATCGAGCGGGCTGTTGAAATATACGTGAACTTGCTTGACGGCCTGACCATTGATTGATTGCATTTTGCTACGTTTGGTATCCCTGAACGTAACAAAATGCACTGGTAACGGTGAACGGTCATGATTTGGAGCAAAAACATGACCAAGCAGGCTCCGGAAGAGGCGAACGGTCATGATT
>JAZRWT010000142.1:0-2395 GCA_045599845.1 Candidatus Egerieisoma sp.
TAAGACCGCTTGGCCTCCGACTTATCTTTTTGTACATGGTGCGGCACTTATGAAACAGCAGATAAGCAAGAACAGCGGCAATCCTGAACTCAAAGCAGCCCTTGTTGATACTCTTATGACCATTTATGACACTCGTATCGAGTATTATCCAAAGTCAGCCGTTTCCACCTATAACAACAAGGGACTTGATCTTTTCAACTTCAAGAAGGATGACAACCAGGCCGTATATGACGGATGCAAGGAAATCATAGCCGTAAACAAGACCAAGACAAACCCTAACATATATCTTTATGAAATGCTTTCCGCTGTGGAGCTTTACAAACAGGGTACCATTGATGCCGAAACTCTCATTTCACTTTATGATGAGCTTTCCGCCTATATCAAGGATTCAGAGCAGACAGAAGCATTGGCAAAGGTTAAGGAGGATCTTGACAACGCATTCATCGGAAGCAAGGTTGCAAGTTGTGAAAACCTCATAGCACTGTTCACGCCGAGATACGAGAGCAATCCTAACGACATTGACCTTCTCAACAAGATAACTTCCATGCTCAACGCAAGCAACTGTATTGACAACGATCTTTTCTATAATGCAGTGAACTCAAAGTTCAAGATTGACCCTTCATACACATCTGCATATTACCTCTATAAACTCAGTTCAAACAAGAACAATACGGATGAGGCTATAAAATTCCTTGAGCAGGCTATCGCTTTTGACGAATCAGACACGGCTACAGATGCAGGTTATTACTATGAACTTGCAGTATATTCCTTCAAGAATGGAAAGGCTGCGAAAGCTTTCGACTCTGCTTTGAAGGCCGTTGAACTTGACAATACTTATGCTGCAAAGGCATATATGCTCTGCGGACAGATTTGGGGTTCTCAGGTATGTGGAAATGACTATGTCTCAAAGAGGGCTCCTTACTGGGTTGCTGTTGATTACCTTAACAAGGCAAAGGCAGAAACCAGTGACAGCGAACTCATCGATGAAGCAAACAAGCTCATAAGGACATACAGCGCATATTATCCTCAGGCATCTGAAGCATTCATGTATGATGTCAGTGCCGGTCAGTCCTACACCGTATCCTGCGGCGGTATGAGGGCAACCACTACCGTCAGGACTCAAAAATAAGATTTGAAAAAATTCTTTAAGATATTGGTGATGACAGCAACTGCCACGGCAGTTGCTTTCGTCGTATATTCTTGTGGTGGAAACCAGGAAAAGAAGGAGAAACCTGATTTTTCCTCCATCTCTCTTCAGACCGTTGAGGACATGTTTGTTGTAAACACAGAGAACGGGAAACTTAAAATGAGGATGGAAGGGGGAAAGATGGAGAGATATGTCAATGATACCTCTTCTTATGAAATTTTTCCCGATGGCTTTTCTGTCTTCTTATATACTGACGGGCAGCTTGAGACTATGGTGACATCCGACAAGGCCAAACATGAACAGGCAAAATCCGGTTCTGAAGTCTGGATGGCATTCGGGAATGTTGTCATAAAAAACATAAAGAAGCAGGAGACAATGGAGACGGATACCATATATTGGGACCGTGAAAAGGAACTCATATATACGGACTGCTATGTCAGGATGTATTCTCCTCAGGGTTATATGCAGGGTTATGGAATAGAATCCGACCAGAAAGCCAATAATGCCGTTATTCTCAGGCCTTTCAACAGTTATGGCGTTGTTGAGAGGGATACGACGGAAATTTTTGTTGACACGGTGAATTTTATTGGTCCGCTGCAAAGAAAATAGTATTGATTTTGATGAAAATTTACTATCTTCGCAGCCCATATATTAATTTGTAATAGAATAGAAATAAAAAAATAAAACAATGGCGGTACTTGAAACTATACGCGTAAAGCTTGGTGTCTTCATTACGGTTCTCATTGCGCTGGCACTTTTGTCATTCATCATTGACCCGAACACCTTGAGCTCTGTTACACAATCAATGTCATCAAAGTATAATGTCGGCAAGATTGACGGGAAGAATATTTCCTATCAGGATTTCCAGAGTGATGTCGAGACTTATACGAAGATCAATGAAATCATATCCGGCGGTTCCGTACAGAGTGATGCCCAGCAGCAGAATATAAGAAATGCGGCATGGCAGGCTCTCATTGACAAGAATCTCTTCATCAAGAATGCCAAGGCGGCCGGTATTTTCGTCGGCGAGGCTGAAATGCTGGACCTCACCACGGGAGAGAATATTTCTCCTGTAATTGCCCAGAATCCGGCTTTCTTTGATGAAACAGGGAATTTTTCAAGTGACAGACTTGTCCAGCTGGTTCAGAATGTATCTTCCGACCAGACCGGTCAGCTCAAACTTTACTGGGACTATCTCCAGAATACGGTCCTTACCCAGCAGTACTATGCAAAATACGGTTCTCTCTT
>JAZRWT010000143.1:0-5691 GCA_045599845.1 Candidatus Egerieisoma sp.
TATTTGTTGCCATACCTACCGCAATACCGGAAGTTCCGTTCAGAAGCAGAAGCGGAGCCTTGCAAGGCAACACAACAGGTTCTTTGAGAGTATCATCAAAATTGCCTGTCATATCAACCGTATCCTTGTCAAGGTCTGCAAGCACTTCTTCACTTATAGCCTGAAGCTTGGCCTCGGTATAACGCATGGCGGCAGCGCCATATCCATCTATAGAGCCAAAGTTTCCCTGTCCGTTCACAAGCATGTATCTCAGACTCCAGTCCTGAGCCATTCGGACCATTGTATCATATATGCTGGCATCTCCGTGAGGATGGTACTTACCCATTACCTCACCTACAATTCTGGCGGATTTCTTTGTCTGCCCCCCTGAGCTCAGATTGAGCTCGTTCATTCCATACAACACCCTTCTCTGCACAGGCTTCAATCCGTCTCTTACATCCGGAAGGGCTCTCGACACAATAACAGACATTGAATAATCAATGTAGGAACTCTTCATATGATCTTCAATGTTTATCTGCTGGATTCTACCCTGTGACAATTCTTCTGTTTCCATCAAAATTCTATTAAAAATTCAACTCTGCCGTGGCTTTTGGAGACCACAACAATAACAAGCAAATTTATCGATTTTTTGGGACTTTTCAAAATCTAAATAATCTGCAAAAGGAATCTTTTACTGCCGCAATTCCGTATTGTGAACCATTCACAATCTTTGCCCGGTGAGTCTTCTTCCTTGATTTGAGGCGGTTTGCGGTGTCTGCGCCACGAGTGGCTGTCAACGGAAAATTCCACTGCCTGCCTGCCGCCACATTCATTGAAGCCCAGCTGGCTGTAGACTCCCCCGCATGACCATTCATTATCAGAATATGACATTATTTCTATATTGCCAAGGCAAAAATTTGACATTTGTGAATTCTCCGCGCTGTTCCCAATAGAGCTATTCAAAGGGCAACTCTTATTGCCACTTCCTGGAAATTCAGAGCGCAAGTCCCTTATGAACGCCTTTAGCAGACGTCCCATTCCTCCCACCACCCTCACTCCGGCCACGGAAGCATACCTCAACCATTGGAACGATTCAAAAGGCACGGCATCCACTGCGGAGTTATCTGGGATTCCTTCAACACCAGCCGTTTCAACAAATAGATCCCTGCCGGAATAACGTTTCACTGCAAGTGCCGATGAAAAACTGGCAAGAGCAACAATTTCACTGTCATTCACTTCCCCATCAGCCTGCACCAGAGCATAACAGTATTTGCAAGTACACCAGGACAAAGAATGATTCTCATCAAGGAAGCGGCGGGCCATCTCCTTTTCCTTCTGGGAACGCAATCTCACCACCTGGCACTTTCTTGCAAACACTGACACGAACTTTCCGCACCTTGCCAGCACCCTTTTACGCCATTGCTCACCACCGCTTCTGAAAGCATCTTCATACAAAAAGAAAACGTCCTTTATTTTCCACGGCCACAGTTCATTTTCACAGGCGGAAACAATTGCTTTCCTTGAATCCTCATCAATCACGCAGGCCGTTTGCAAATCCACAGGCACTATCAACAGTCCTGTATGCACAATAAAGAGGCAGGCATTGTCCAATTTCTTGAACACAACGCCATTATCCGCAATAAACGTTTCAAAGTCCTGTATGAAATCCTCTTTCATGCCCTGTTTGTTTTACCCTCCTCCGTTCTGCTATGTTCCATGAATGCCAAAAGTGCTGTTCGCCTCTTTTCTCTCAGTCCTGACACGCTTCAGATGCAAAGAGAAGCATAATGGAGTGGACGTACGAAAAAAAGCCCTGGAAAAATCCAAGGCTCCTTTCGAGTGATCCGCTTGGGGCTCGAACCCAAGACCCCAACATTAAAAGTGTTGTGCTCTACCAACTGAGCTAGCGAATCAAACTCTTCCCGTTTTGGGACTGCAAAGATAGATATAAATTTTAGAATAAAAAATTATTTTTCAAAAAATTAAAAACAATACCTTGCAGCAAATGCAATACCATACCAGGTAACCTTAGGATCCTGCATGAAATAGAAAACAGGGCGATAATCTGCTGAGACCACCAGAGGCAACCTGCCGAAAGTATATTCTATACCTACCTGAACAGTGGCGCCGCAACTGAAACCTTTCTTTGAATTCAATCCGTTCCGGTGACCCTCGTTCCAGTTTCCAGCCTGAGCACCTACACCTGTATACCACTGAAGAGTTCCACGCCCGTTTGTAGGAATCTGAACCATCCACTGATATGTGGCAACAATGTTAAAATCAGTTTTGCCATTATATTTCTGAACGCCAGCAGTTCCCTCAATCCTGCTGGAAGAAATTACATATCTTTGGTATGAAAGTTCCCAGGTATTGTGCAGACCGCCTCTGATACCCAAGGCATTGTCATAACCGTTTCCAACCTGAGCATAAGAGAAGGTGGCAGCAGCCATCACCAAAAACATAGCAATAAAAAACTTTTTCATAATCTTATTGTTTAAGCTTTGCAAATTTAACGAACAAAAAGCAAAATTACAACATGAAGCTATGGTTCACTTCGAATCCGGGAACAGGCCAAGTTCGGCCGCTTTCTCATCCATGAGTTTGAAAGCCTGCTCGAAATTGTTTTCAATACGGCCGTCCAGTATGGCCTCCTTGACATATTCCTTTATCTGACCTATGACATTGCAAGGCTCTATATTGAAACGTTTCATTATCAGTTCCCCATCGATAGGATTCTTGAAATTCCTTATTGCATCCTTTTCCTCAACCTCAACAAGTTTTCTCTTCACTAGCTGATAGTTGTCCTTATGGCGGCGCACCACGTTGTCACGTTTTGAAGTTATGTCCGCATTGCAAAGGAGCATAAGGTCATCGATATCATCACCGGCATCAAAAAGCAGACGGCGTATGGCCGAGTCCGTTACCCCGTCATCAACCAGAGCAATAGGGCGCAGGTGCAGGCCTACCAGTTTCTGCACATATTTCATCTTCTCGTTGAGCGGCATCTTCAGCTGCTTGAAAATCTGCGGAACCATTCTTGCGCCAATGAAATCGTGGGCGTGGAAGGTCCACCCTATTTCCGGGTTGAATTTTTTTGTAACCGGCTTGCCTATATCGTGCAGAAGAGCAGCCCAGCGCAACCAAAGATTGGCTTCACAACCGGCCTCCGATTCAGCAGAAGCAACATTGTCAAGCACCTTCAAGGTATGCGAAAAGTTCTCCTTATGGCCCTTGCCCTCCTGAGTTTCAACGCCCTTGAGGGCACAGAGCTGTGGCAGGAACTGCTCGAGCAAGCCTGTTTCCTCCAGAAGATAGAAGCCTACGGAAGGCTTGGCGCACTTGAGGATTTTCGCAAGTTCATCCGCGATTCTCTCACGGCTCAGGATAGAGAGCCTTCCGGCATTCCTTTTAATGGAATCAAGGGATTCCCTGACTATGGAAAAGCCCAGCTGGGTAGCAAAACGTATGGCCCTTATCATTCTTAGAGGATCGTCCGAATATGTAGTATCGGGCTCCAGAGGAGTTCTTATTATACCGTTATGCAAATCTGATATCCCGTTGAAAGGATCAACCAGAGCACCGAAATCCTCTTCCTGCAGGCTGAATGCCATGGCATTTATAGTGAAGTCACGTCTGAGCTGGTCCTCCCTTATGGTTCCGTCTTCTACAATGGGTTTTCTTGACTCCCTGTGATATGATTCCTTACGGGCTCCCACAAATTCAATGTCCATACCGTTGTATTTGAACATTGCAGTCCCGAAATTCCTATAAACAGTAACATTGGACTTCACAACGGAACTGACCGCCTTTGCAAGTTCAATTCCGCTTCCTTCAACCACTATGTCAATATCCTTGCATTTACGTCCAAGGAAGCAATCCCTCACATATCCTCCTATGGCAAATGCGCGCACGCCCATTGCCGAAGCCTGACTGCTCACTATCCCAAAAATTGGATTTGACAAATATTCCTTATATGTTTCCATTCCGTTCAATTGATAAAGTTCAAATCCCCTCTCACATTCCGCATAGCTCCTGATAAGAAGGCAAGTCATTCAAAAACTCGTATGGCATGCCATTGTCATTGCCATCGGAACGGTTCAACTTTATGGCAAAGGTATTTCTTGCATTGGTGATTACAAGAAAGCTTACGCCAAGCACACTGTTGTACCGCAAAGCCTGTTCCATTGTTTCACGGGCGATTTCAGGATTTTCAAGCTTCACATTCTGCGCCTTGCACTCCACAATGAGCACAGGCTTGAGCTCCTTGTTGAAGACAACTATATCGGCCCTGCGCTGCATTCCATTGAGTTCCATGACATATTCGCTTGCAACATGGCTTGCTGGAAAGCCCCTCCGGTTTACAAGAAAGCGGATGAACAGCTGCCTCACCGCCTCTTCAGGTGTTAGCTTCACGTACTTTTTCCTCAAAGGGTCAAATATGCTGTCTAAAGATTTATCCATCATTTATGACTATCGCCGTGCAAAATTAAAGTATTTTTTTGGTTAAATTTGCATTGTAATGCTTTCACTATGGCAAAGAATGTTCAAATAAGCAGCGAAGTCAGGATAAAGGATATGAAGAGTCAGATTCGGGCAAAGAATCTCAAAATGGTATATGTGCTTATGGGCGAAGAGCCTTATTATAGCGATATCATTGAGAATGAACTGCTTGAACATGTGCTCACCCCTGAGGAGAAAGATTTCAACCTCACAATCATGTATGCCTCGGACACCAATCCACAGGCAGTGGTTGAAGCTGCAAGGCGTTATCCTGTCTTTGCACAAAGGCAGCTTGTAATAGTAAGGGAAGCCCAGGGGTTCAGGAATCTTGACTTGCTTGACAGCTATATTGCCAATCCTGCCCCGGAAACGGTACTTGTACTCAGATTCACCGGCAAGAGTCCGGACAAACGGAGCTCGTTTTACAAGAACCTCAGCAAAAGCAGCAATGTGGAAGTGTTCGAGTCAGTTGCAGTCAAACCGGAAAAAATGTGGAGCTGGGTGATTGATTATCTCAGAGAGAAAGGCATTTCAATCACAGACAGAGACGCTGTCCTGATGGCCGAATATGCGGGCAACAATCTTAGAAGAATGCAGCTGGAACTTGACAAGCTCATACAGTCCCTGCCGTCCAACATAAAGAACATCACTTCCCAGGACATTGAGAAGAACATTGGAATAAGCAGGGAATTCTCAGTGTTCGAACTTTGCTCGGCCATTTGCAACAAGGACAAGGAAAAGGCGTACAGAATTGCACATCATCTTGGAGCCAACCCTAAACAATATCCGCTTCAAATGACGCTCGGCGGCCTGTTCTACTATTTTTCCAAGATTCTGGGAGCATACGCATACTACAAGAAGGACAGGATAAGTCCGCTCACTTCAATTGCAAACGCAGGCATACCTTTTTTCCAGAGAGATGACATTCTTTCTGCCATGCGGAATTATTCCTTTGGCAAAGCTATAGGCATGATAACCTGGCTGCGCGAATGTGATTATGCCAGCAAAAGCAACAACGGGGGTCAGGCAAACGAAGAGGAGCTCCTTATGGAACTCCTGTCACGCATTTTCAACTGATAAGGAATATGACCGAGGCCTAGTATCCGGAATTGGTGTCCAGATCCTCTGCCTTGCCTGTATATTCTGGAGCCCGCTTTTCCAGGAAAGACTTGATTCCCTCCGGATAATCCGGTCCGCGATACACTCGTGCCC
>JAZRWT010000144.1:0-3094 GCA_045599845.1 Candidatus Egerieisoma sp.
GCCGGGAGCGTTGAGGACTTGGACTATAGCAGCTGTTTTCTGGACAAGTTCGCTGTAGTTATGAAGCGGATGGCAGAATGTGAAACTCCGCCCGAGATATTCCGAGAAGGGATATTCGGGAGACTGTTTGATGCCGCGGATCTCAATGGCTTCAACGCCCAGGACAAGGAACAATACAAGGCAGCGCTTATGAACGAACTCGATTACAAGGCAACTCTTTACGACTACGAGGAAAGAGGCAGAAAAGAAGGCAGAGAAGAGGGGAAACAGGAAGGCCTTGCCCAAGGCTTGAAGGAAGGAGAGGCGAAAAGCAAACGTGAGATAGCTGAAAAACTCAAAGCCATGGGCCTGTCGGCCGAGCAGATAAAGGAAGCCACGGGCATGGATATTTGACATACCGCTCCTTCCCTAAGGTGGGTATCTAAAAAGGCGCATCGGCACCGTGTTGGAGCGTAAGCGAAACTTTCGAAGGAAAGTCGAAACAACGTGGATAAAACAAAGAAGCTGACCAAAAAGTGATTTTGGCCGGCTTCTTTTATGATGAGGCAGTATCCGCAATCACAGCAGGTTGGCTATGCCACCCGTTGGCTTGGGCGTAAGGCCAGCGGCGGTCCCTGATGCTTCTGTTGCAAGCCGTTCTCACGAATTGCTTTATGGCAATATGCAACAGTCTCTGATGCAAGCCCATGTGTATAGGCGAACTGCAGAATATTGTGTATGGTATATAGTGTATAGTTAGCATAGTACATCACTACCCAAAAAATACCTGTCCATGGGAACCTTGCCTGAGTGCATTACTGCAAGGCCTTGATGGACAGGTGAGCCCTTCCGGGTGAGGCCTGTCCAAGTGCCCGCTGTCACAGCGCATTCCTGGCGAGCTTGTATGGACAGGTGTTTTTCATGTTCGCAGATTCATGTGCAAGTTTCACTCAAAACCGCCATAGATTTACCGCCAGGCTGCTTCACCCACATCTTAGTGCTACCGAAACACACATGATTTCACGCATGTTCCGCTAAAGTCAGCAATATTTTTTGTATATTTGTAGATTACATTAATCATAGTTTGCTCTCTTGGATAGGAGACTGCTGAGAATGGAGGTTAAAAACCATTGGATTATTAAGCCCTTTAATACTGTTAATACTTTGCATTACAGGCAGGTATTGTCATACGTACAAGGGGAGATATGGTTTTGTCACTAGTGTTCGTTAACAGCAGATAATGGTTATTCATTCGGCAAACTGGAAAATATCCATTAAATGGAGTTTGAATTTACTTATCACAACAAGAAGATTTTTCCATAAAGTATAAAGAATAAACAGCAGTCAATGGTGGCACAAGAACAGATGACAAAAGTTGAACAGCAGGAAGAAAGTCTCCATTGGTATGCAGCCAAAGCCCTATATAACAGGCATACGGCCATTATCCAGGGATTGGAAAAAGACGGAATAAAGACTTTCAACAACAAAATTGCGCCAACACTTGTTTTCATTCACTGCTCAGAAAATGAAATATTAAGAATAAAGCAACTCTACTGGACAAGAATGTTCATTTATATGAACACAGAAAAGACCAAGCCGTATCAAATTCCAGATGACCAGATGAACACGTTCATCTTCATAACTACAATGGACACTGAAGGAATCACATATCTTGGCGATGATAAGGCAGAATACCATAAAGGTGACCTTGTAAGAGTAACAGAAGGGCCTTTCAAGGATATGGAGGGGCACATAAAAAGAATCAAGAAAGACCGCAGGGTAATTGTAAGTATCAACGGCATTGCTGCCATTGCTTTGGCGCACATACCTCTCCAGTTTCTCGAGAAGGTCCAAGACAGCAACGAAAGCAACAAATGGTCATGATTTTTGGCAAAATTTGACCAAAACAGCCATTAGAGTAACAAACAGTCACGATCTGGAGTAAAAACGTGGCAGAATAAGCGGCAAAAAACAAGCAGAAGACAGGGAAAATAAAACGGAATGAGGAAACCGCTCTTCAAATATCAGTTTGAACCGTTCGATATTGAGAACTTTCAGGAAAAGGCAGCTGAAACAGGTGCCAAGATGGAAGACGTATCAAACGCAGACGTACTCAGGCTCTGGCAAATTTTCAAAGGAATGAGCATCAACCAGGCCTTTGAATGGCTTGACTTGTACCAGAAGGAACTGAACAAAAAAACTTATATAATTGACACTGACCGCAGCGTCCAGCTTATCAAATATAAAAAAGTTCAGCCTGAACTTATCTTTAACAAACGTTCACTGAACAATGTCCGCTATCTGAACGCCCTGCTCAACAGGACGAACGAGGCATTGGCTCCGGGAGGATACTTATGGTGCCACTGCCGCACAGCAGTGCTGAAACGGAAAATGTTAATGCACAAATACCCGCCTGTAATCAACCATATTGCATGCATTGCCCACTATTTCTGGCACAGGGTATGCCCGAAAATGCCTGTACTCGAAAAAATCTACTACGGCATTACTCGCGGACGACACAGAACATACAATAGAGTTGAAGTCCTTGGAAGAATGTGCCGTGCAGGATTCCAGATTGTGGATGAAGAATTCCTTCACGGAGAATTCTTTGTCCTGGGCCGAAAAATAAAGAAACCTATCTGGAATGATACCCCAAGCTGCAGACCAATAATAAAACTCAGGCGTGTGGCAAAGGACGGCAATATCATTGGCGTATATAAATTCCGCACAATGTACTCGTACAGCGAGTACATACAGGATTATCTCTATCGCCATGTTGGATTGCAGGAAGGCGGAAAGTTCAAGGATGACTACAGGGTGAATATATGGGGAAAGATTTTCAGGAAGCTCTGGCTGGATGAGCTTCCTATGATAATAAATATGTTCAAAGGCCAGCTCAAGCTTGTTGGAGTACGTCCGCTGAGCCGCCAGTACTTCAGCCTTTACAGCCCTGAAATGCAGCAGCTTAGAATAAAGGTCAAGCCAGGGCTCATACCTCCTTTCTTCTACGATAGCAAAACTCCAACAAACATAGAGGAGGTTCAGGAAGGCGAACGCCGTTACATTGAAGCATACCTCCAGCACCCTTTCAGAACAGACTGGCGCTACTTCTGGG
>JAZRWT010000145.1:0-8864 GCA_045599845.1 Candidatus Egerieisoma sp.
CTGGCAATGGTCATCGGCACATACGTCAAAGTTTATATGGTCCTCTCTGTCGTACCACTTGATAAGTTCGTTGTCTGTGTCAGCACAGGCTGAATATTCCTTTGAATTTGCCTTGATCTCCTTGTTCTTTTCTATCTGGGCAATTAGCCATGAACGTGATATTACAGCGTGTGCCTTGAGCAGGTTCATTGACGCGGTTGCGCTCATCTCTGATGAAATCACGCTCAGAAGATAATCTTCAATACCTATGAGATTTATTGCCGTGACTTTGCCGTTTTCCACTATGAGTTTCAGAGTGCCGTCAAAAGTCTGGTCCTCCCTGCGCTCCCAATGGAAGTTGACCCCTATGATAACATCCTTCAATTCAAAACGTGGCTTCTCGCTTCCTCCTTTTTCAAGTGGAACTGCATCGAATGCCACTGTTTCATACAAGCCTCCGTCAAAGCATATCTTTCCATCCTTTACGCTTGCGCTGTATTCTCCACAATATTCCTTTCCGTTGAAAGAATAAGGGGCAATGAATCTGAATTTAACTTCCGGCAGAGAGAAAATGCCAACTGCCAGCGTGGCCTGTGTTCTGTTATTACTCATAGTATATAATTTCTTTTAGTTTATCCGTTCATTTTCAAAAACAATTCCATCTGTCCGCACTTTTCCGGGGCAAGTGAAACTTCCTTTATGACATCGGCCAGAATACCGGCGTTAAGCTTGTCAAAACTGTCTTCCGAACTCACAATAGCTATTCCGCTCATCTCCACGCTTGCAGGTGAAATGAGAATTCTCTTTTCCGGATTTTCATCAAAGAAACAGGCAGGACGTGATTCTTCTCTGAAATAAACAATTGTCCTGTATTCAGCGTTGAAGCTGCTACGCCAGGTCAGAATGTTCATCCTTGGCTCCCATTCATCTTCAATTTTCCTGTCACCTTCCCAGTATATCCTGCTTGCAGTAAATTCAGTGTGCCTGCCATATCCTGCAAATGATCTGGCTTCCATAAGAAGAGAGAAAAGTTTTTCCATCCTATCGCAAGTGGAGGACAACAGAAGATATGCCCCGCGGACATATTTGTTGATGCGGTAGATTCCCGGGACTATGGGGCTTAGAAAGGAGGTGCCACTGTATTGCTTCTCTTGGCAGCCGTTTTCCTCTACAACAGGGTCCATTGCTTCGTCAGAGGCTTTCTGTGCTGGAAGGGAATCCTTGGGGCAGGCCTGGAAATGCATGTGGTCCGGTGCCGAAGCTCCGCATTTGGGACCATTGTAAAAGATATCATAATCAGGGAGCAGGGTAGCGAATTCAAGCATGTCCCTGTAATGACCGGCCATCTCCTGCCTGCAGTGGACAGCCGTTGAAATTGTGAAATGCCTTTCAAAGATGGGGAAAGGATTCACGCGGAGAAAATATTCCGTATCACCGGAACATTTCCAAAGATGAGACTGCTGCATCTGTTCCAGCCCGCTTGGACAAAGGAAACATTTCCTTTCACGCAAGGTTTTCTCATCGACTTTGGCCATTACGGAAGCCACCCGCGCAGGATTGAAATGAAGTTCCGCTCTGAAACCATCTATCACCATTCCCTTCTTCTGCACTTGCTCCAGAGCATTATAATTGAAAGAAGCCCTCCCGCCAAGTTTCAATTCGCGGGAAAGCATCTTTTCAATTGTATCCTGCAACTGCTGCATAAACGCCACAGTTATTTCTTGTTCAATGCTATACGTGCCTTGAGTTCCCAGGTACGGATTCTGTCCTTGTACAGATTGTTTGCATTTACTTTCTCTATGTCAAGGGATGCGTCTGAATTGTCGTCCCAGCGGCGGCAGTTGTAAACCACATCATAAATCCTGCCAATCTGATACTCTCTGCAAACGCGCAGGCCCACTGCATAATCCTCACCATACTTTGTTGTAGGGAAATTGATTGTGCGCAGCATTGGTGTGTAGAATCCCCTTGGTGCACCAAGACCGTTGATTCTCAATGCATTGTTACGGCCGTTCTCAGGTGTCCACTCCTTGTGGTCAATGATTCCAGGAGGGATGGTCTCCATATGGAAGTTGGTCATTCTGTATGTGCCAACAACCATTGCGCAGTTTTGTGCATAGAAAGCGTCAACGAATTTCTGAACGGTGTTCTCGTCAAAGTAAACATCGTCTGAATCGAGCTGGATTGCGAATTTTCCGCATTTAGGATGATGAAGAGCTACGTTCCAGTTACCTCCGATAGCATGGTATGACTTGTCCTGTGCAATGTAAATGAGTTTTGGATCACCTGTGAACTTCTTGATAACGTCAACTGTACCGTCCTCTGAATTGTCATCAACAACTATCACGTTGTATTTGAAAGTGGTCTTCTGGTTGAGTGCGGACTGGATTGCATCGCCTATGGTGCGAACCCTGTTCTTGCAAGGAATGACTACTGATGCCTCGTACTCGAAAGGATCGTTGCTGAACTCGATGTGTGTGAATTCAGGTCTGAGGAAACCGCCGATAGCCTTGAGATGCTCGGTGCAAGCCTTCTCCATTTCAATCTGCACGGCACGGTTCTTAGGATCTACATAGTCAAAGATCTTCTCACCTGACTTGCGGGTATCTGTTTCAACATCGTAGTAGAGATACTCGTTGATATGCTCGAGAACGCCTCTCTGGGAAACTTTGAGACGGAGGTCATACATTCCTGCAAAATTGTATTCAATGTCCATTCTGCCAGCGGCCTCCTTAACGGCTGCGCTTCTGTAGAAAAGGACTGAACCGAAATCGAAATCATCCCTGAGTGAACCGAATTGATAGTCGATTACCGGAGCATTGGTTCTTGTTTGGCCAACCTGGTTGAAATGGTCTGCATATACCATTGCTGCGCCTGAATCCTCAATGAGGCACTCCATCCTCTCCAAAGCAAAAAGCACGAAGCTTAATGATGTGTACTTTGTTGAGATGAGAGTATATTTTGCTGTGGAATGAGCAGCTATTGCCCTTACAGCCGCTGTTGAATTGAGAGCCGGTACAGCTATCACATCACAGCCCTGCACATTGGTTGGAGCATTTGAAGCCTCGCCTGCAAAAAGAAGATAGATCTCATTCACAAGCTCCTGCTCCTTCAGGTTCTTTATTGTAGCGCTGACCTGCGCCTCATCCTGAAAAGGAATAAAACAATTGATATTTTTCATATTGATCTCTATATGTTTGTTTCTTTATTTACAATGCATAATATCATACAAATTTAAGGTCTATCGGGCAGAATTGCAATTGAAACTGTTTACAAAAGTTGTGAACATATGGAACAGACGATGATAGTTGCACGATGTGAAATGCTCGTAAGTATCCCTTGGTGTATGATAATGGTCATAGAACTCGCCCTTGGTCTCGAAATAGCTTGAAGGAACGCCGGCCTGCTCGAATGCGTAATGGTCCGAGTTGTCATCAACGCCTTCCAGGTCAAACGCCTTGAAGCCGTCTGCATATTCATCGTTGATTTTCTTGAGGGCATCAATTATCCACTGTCCGTCCTGCTCGCACTGGCAATGGAGATTGTCACCGCTGTCTCCAACCATATCACAGTTTATCACGCACTTGATTTTTTCAAGAGGTATGACAGGATTTGCAGCATAGAAGAATGCTCCAAGAAGATTGGATTCCTCGGCATCAAGGAAGATAAACTGAAGAGGCATGCTATGCTCGGTTTCGCTCCAGTATTTCATGAAGGAAAGAAGCATTGCAACACCAGAAGCGTTGTCGTTGGCTCCCGGGAAGACATTCTCCTTGCCCATACAGCCCAGATGGTCATAATGCGCAATGAAAGTTATGCATTCATCATCCTTGGCATTATTTCCGGTTCCCGGGAGGAATGCAACCACATTGTGGGCGTCATGTCTTGGATACATCTGTGACACAATGTTTATTTCAAGTTCCTTGGCATCGTCAGGGAAGTCCCCGTTCACCATAAGGACAGGCTCAGGTGTAACATAATGCGCTCTTGCCTTGAAATAAGGGAAAAGAACGTTTGGAGCATACGAACCTGCATCATCCTTGAGGATTATTCCGCCCACTTTGTCCAATGGCATAAGATAAGGAATGTATCTTTCCATATGCGATTCAAAAGGAAGGGTGTTGTACTTAGCCCAGTCAACAACAACGAACGCATTCCTGTATGCACCGCTGTTAAGGTGTTTCACAAAGAGTTCCTCGGTGTAATATTGGTCCTCAAGATACTTGATTTCGAATTTCCCCTTGCAGGTAGGACTGAATTCCTTGGCAATGAAATCAACGGTAGGTACCATTTCCTTGCCATCCACATTAAGCTTCATTGCCCCGCGCATCACATTCAGATCAAAGCTGAAATTCTGAAGGTATGGCACGTATTTGTCATATTCAGGAGTTCTCTCATATCCGTCCTCAACCATCGGGCTCCAACGTTCGAGTCCGATATTGTAGATATGACCCTTGTATGGAGGCAGTACTTCCTGCGTGTGCAATAAGCAGTCCTCAATGGCCATTGATGACTTGGAAGCCGGTATGGCACCGATTTCGCAGGCCTGGTCAATTATGTACTTGGCTGCAAAGATATCTCCGTTACCGTATGCGTTCCTGCCGTAATACTTTGAAGTATCGGACAGTTCCTTTACAACGGATTCAAAATAAGTCCTGCATTCATTCATTTTTTTCATTTCCTGTTTTTCCTTCAGATAAGAGCAGGATGCCAGGGCAAGGATTGAAATTGCCAGAAGCACCGGTTTCATTTTATTCATAGTGTAATATGTATTTAAGTGTTCTTCTTCTGACAGCAAGGATGTAGCGTCTTGCAGGCGTGAGGAAAAGCCATATTGCAGTTGCAATCCTGAAGAAACGGCCCTTGCAGTCAATTGCATGGTAGCTGCCGTTCCTTCCCTTCCTCAGGAGTTTTGCAACCACGCCTATGACAGCATCACGCGTAACTATTTCCTGTCCCTTGATATTTCCGTCTCCTTGAATGGTCAGGACATCCTTGTCATTCACAGCACCGGGAATCACATAATCTATTTTAAGGATACGGTGCATTATATATCGGCCATGCAGTGTGAAGAGTACGATTGCATGCTCCTTAACATTTTCTTCGTTTGGCAGAACAAGTTCCACTGAATCACGCTCGTGCCTGAGAAAAGGAGTCATGCTGTGACCCTTTGCAGTGAAAACAACCTTGTTGCCATTGTGCATTTCCTCCTGCACAAGGGCAAAGTATTCGTTGTTTTCAAGCACCATAGTTGATGCTGTTCCGTATTTCTCCTTTTTCATAAATTACAGATCAATGATTCTGTCACAATATGCAAGTGATGTTTCCCTGTGCGCAATAGTGATTATTGTAAGCTCGGAATCCATCCTTGAAACATACTCTATTGCATTGTTCACTTCGGTTTCCATACGGGAGTCAAGCGAACTGGTCGCTTCATCAAGAAAGAGCACCTGAGGTTTCTTGAAGAGCGCACGGGCAATTCCAAGTCTCTGCTTCTGACCGCCTGAAACCTTGCAGCCGCCTTCTCCTATCACTGTATATATGCCATGTTCAAGAGAATTCACGAAATCAAGCAACTGGGCCTGATCCAGAGCCTGCATTATCCTTTCACGTATTTCATCATCAATCTCGAAATGCTGGTTCTTGTCCTTCTTTTCGGTAAGAAGTTCCTTGATTGTAAGAGGCCGCAGATCCTTTATATCAAAAAGCACATTGAATGCCACATTCTCAGCAATGGATCTATTGAGGAGCTGTACATCCTGTGGAACATAGCCCACCATTTCCAGCCAGGAATCCGCATTGTTTCCGTTGAGGGTAACGCCATCAATTGTCACTCTGCCTGAAACCGGCGGGTACAGACCGAGCATGAGATTGAACAAGGTGGATTTTCCACGTCCTGACACGCCTCTGAAACCGACTCGTTCTCCCTTGGATATTTCAAATGATATATCGTTCAGAACAGGTTCTTGTTCATTGAAATAAAATGTAAGATTCTCCACGGAGATCCTGTCCTTTAATCCGTGAAATGCCTCCGGCTCAACTGCGCTGGCGGCTTCTTCATTACCATCGCTGTGCAAAAGGGCCTCGGAAACAATTTCAATGGCGTAATTGTTGTTCTTTATGCTGGAATAGCTTCCAAGCATTGAGCGTATGGCAGGCAGAATCCTGATTGCGCCTGCGCAGAAGAGCGCCAGCCACAGGCTTAACTTGCTCCAATGCTGCCCGCTGGCCAGTATGAGAAAGCATATGCAGAGAATTATGGTGATTTCCATAAGGAAGCCTGTAATCCTGCCAATGAGTATGGATTTGATTCGTCTGTAGCTTATTGCCTCAAGGCCTCTGTCAAACAAGGTCATCATCTTGTCAAAAGCACCGTATATTCTCACTGCGGCATAGTTTCTGAACGTTTCCTGCACCGTGCGGTACTGATTGGAGCGTGCCCTGTTCTCAAGCCTTCCGTACTGGATGAGCCTCTCACGCACAAACATGAAGTAAACGGCAACGGATGGAATGAGTGATATGATTATTGCCAGAGCCGAAACGTATGAAATAGCAGCGATAATGGCAAAAGTTATTATTGTCACAACAGCTTCGGCCACAAGAGAAAGTATCTGCAACAGGACCTGAGTGGCCACGCTGTAGCAGACTGCGTTTATCTTGTAGGACAGGTCAACCGTACCATTATCCTTTATGAATCCAAGACCCTTTCTATAGAATTCCTTGAAAAGCCTTCTTGAAAGATATTGGTAGATACCCAGCACGAACTTTGTCTGATAACGCTGCAAAAGCTGTGACACTATGAACTTCACACTTAACAGAACTATTGTGATCAGACCCAGCCAAAGTATGAATATTCCCATATCCCCGCATGGAGAAAGGAAGGACATCATTCTGTCTATGAAAGGATATTTCCCGGTATCGCCTCCGCTGAGCAGCACTATGAACACAGGAAGGATTACAGCAATGCCCATCAGGTCCAGGAACGATCCCAGAAGGATGGAGAGAGCCACCCCTGCAGATTTACTCTTGTATTCCTTAGGCAATAAGCCGATGAGTCCTCCAAGCATTTTCACACTTGCAACAGTTAAAGATTATCAGTTTGCAAATTTAACCCATAAGGAGCAGAATAGCAATTAAGATGCTGCGCTTACAATGACTCGAACGACAGAGAATAGTTTCCCTGAGCATCCTTTGTAAGATTGAGTACCAGGTTGTTCGCGCCTTTCCCATCTTCGGGCTTTCTGCAGAAAGGCAGTTCGTTAGGATGCATGGAGTCAAACGAAACAACAGCCTTCGAGCCCTGAGGATACATTTCCATGGCACGGCAGCGGAAACCCCACATTGCATTCTCAGACAAGCCTTCGCGCCTTTGAATATCCATGACCTTTATCATCTCTCCTTTGTTTATGTCATACAGGTATACAGGCAGCACGGTGATATGCTTGCTTCCACCATCCCAGCGGTCAAGAAAAACAATTGTATTGTATTTGCTGAAATAAATGTTTCCGTATGTTGCCCTGCTGTCTATGTCAAAGAAAGAGAACTGATGAATGAGTGTCAGTGTTTCTGGATCTATCACACCATCCTTTCCTCTGGCACAACGCCAGAACCTGTGGTTCACTGTCCAGTCATCGGATGCCCACCATACGTAATCCTTTGTGAAAACGGCGTTGAGCATGCGCCATTTCGCCCTGTCGTTCTTATCAAGCTGAACAAAATCCGTTCCGTTGGTGCTGGCGTAGATTCCTGCATTCCTATCGCCGGTGCTATAATACAATACTCCGGTATATGGATCTTCCTGAGCAATGTGGAAGTGCTTTGTACCGGTGTTATATGGAAAATCAATGCGTCGGCTTGCCCTGACCTGCCAGTTGTCCGGATTGGTGAAATCCCCGCTCACCTTCCAGCCGTTACAGGATAAAAGATTGCCTCTGGTATATTCTGCAAAATAAAATGCCTTGTGGCGGAAGGAATAGTGCTGCCCGATGTTCTGAAGCCAGCCTGTAGGTTTGAGCCTGTTGCCGAAATCAATCAGATGCAGTTTGTATCCCTCACTTGCAACGGCAATGATTGGGTTCCTGCGGTACTTGTTGTCCATTGCAACTGAATACGGAGCGGAATACTCCTCCTCTGTAAGTTTTTCACCACCGAACTGGGAGTCATAAATGAAAAGGACATCACCATTCGGAAGGAAAGCTGTTGTGTAATTCTTTGACGGATAGCCATCCTGAGGCACGAAAGTGAACAGTTTCTCAGGCGTCCCGTATGGGCTGTCGGAAACGAAATACTCTTCGGTATTCTCGTTGTACCAGAGAACCTTTGAATAGGACTCAACTGACTGGCCATCGTATGGAGCATCCATATATGCTCTAAGGGTAAGATTTGATTTCTGTGCGCATAGAACGGACGCAAAGCAGAAAACTGAAAGGAATAATGTAAATAGCTTTTTCATAACGTAACAAAGTTATAAAAAATAAAAAACCCGCCTTGGAAAAGAACGAGTTTCGTATATATAATGGGAAAAGAAAAGTGGAGAACAAGGGAGTCGAACCCTTGACCCCCTGCTTGCAAAGCAGGTGCTCTAGCCAACTGAGCTAGTCCCCCAGAGTAGTAGTCCCGCGCGGACTTGAACCGCGGACCCCCACATTATCAGTGTGGTGCTCTAACCAACTGAGCTACGAGACTATATATAAAGACAGAACAAGCAGCAGAGACAAATGAGAATCTCAGTCATAATCAGTCAGACAAACTCCAAAAAGGAGGTGTTCCAGCCACACCTTCCGGTACGGCTACCTTGTTACGACTTAGCCCCAGTTACCAGTTTCGCCCTTGGCCCATCCTCGCGGTCTGGGACTTCAGGCACCCCCGGCTTCCATGGCTTGACG
>JAZRWT010000146.1:0-2917 GCA_045599845.1 Candidatus Egerieisoma sp.
GACCGAATGCAGCGGCAGGGCACTGGAATATAAAAAAGATTCGCCACGGAAAGGCGAATCCTTTTTTAGATGAAGTGCCTGCCGCCACCAAGCGGAAATGATTACTGACGCAGCAAGCGTGCCCGATAATTTTATACCAAAAACAGCAGTCCTAGCATTATTATAATACCTGTAACGAACAGGTCTATAAGGCAGAAGCCCATGATGTCACGGGCGCCGAGTTTTGCAATTGCAAGGGCAGGTATTGCCCAGAACGGCTGAATGAGGTTTGTCCAGGCATCACCCCAGGCAATTGACATACCGGTAACGGATGGAGCAACACCAAGCTCTATACCGGCCGGAATAAGAATAGGCGCCTGAACTACCCAGTGACCTCCACCTGATGGTACGAACATGTTAAGTATAGCAGCGCTGAGGAAACTCAGCAAAGGAAATGTCTGCTCGTTTGAGATAGCCACACAAGCATCGCTCAATTTTCCTGCCAGAGAGGCACCGTCACCACCTGCAGTACCGGTGAGAATACCCATGATACCTGCGTAGAACGGGAACTGAAGAATGATTCCGGCTGCTGCGCTCGAAGACTTGGTAAGTGATCTTACGTATGCAATAGGTGTTTTGTGAAGAAGAATACCAAGGAAGAGGAAGAGCATTATGGTCATGTTCAAATCGAACGAACCACCCTGGAAACCGATTCTCAATACAAGGAAGCCAAGTCCCATAAGAGCCGTGAGCCAGGTAAGAATTTTGCTTCTCTCAAGTTTCTGTGCAGGTGTAGGAACATCTGTCTCAAGCATTTTTGGTTTTGCCTCCTCGGCGAGCAATGCAGGATCTATCGTAACCACATCCTTGCCTTTTGGATGCATAAGGGCATTCACAAGGGTCATTACAACAAGAATGGTTATGACTATCGCCAGGTTGTATAAGGAGAAGACGCTCTCGCTGATTGGAATGGCGTGCTGGATTGAACCTGCGGTGGTTTTCACAAGGGCCTCCCCTTCTGTTGCCATCGCCAGTGGAATGGATGCTGAAAGACCGCTGTGCCATACTACAAAGCCGCTGTATGCAGATGCTATCAGAAGTCTGTAGTCCACTCCCTTAACCACCATTGCAATCTGTTTTGCAAAGATAACTCCTACTATGAGGCCGAATCCCCAGTTTATCCAACAGGCGATGGTTGATACCAGAGTGACTATGGCAATTGTCTGGAAAGGAGTCTTTGGAACGGATGCTATGGAGCGCAACCATTTCTTGATGAGGTCCGAGTCTGCAAGAACGCTTCCGCAAACGAGAACCAGAGTCATCTGCATGGCGAATTCAAGTAGATGCCATACACCGCCGCCCCAGTTTGAAAGAACGTCGAGAGGTGACTGATGACATATTGGCATTGCGCAGATGAACGCCACGATTGTAATGAGTATTGCAAAGATGAACGGTTCAGGCAAATATCTCTGAACCAGCTTTACACAGCCTTTTATAAGTCTTTGAAACATAATATGTAATTTATTTGTAATATTCCTTGAAAAGGTCTGCAAAGGTACAAAAAAGCAAGCGTATAAACGAAAAAAGGCGGAAGTCTTTCAACATCCGCCCTTTGCGCATTGATTGCAAATGATTATTTCTCAATCTCCTTTGCAAGACGCTCGGTAAGCATAGGAACAATCTTATGCAAATCACCTACTATACCAAGATCTGCAACGTTGAAGATAGGTGCGAATTTATCCTTGTTGATAGCAATGATAAGTTCGCTCTCCTCCATACCTGCAAGGTGCTGGATAGCACCTGAAATACCGCAAGCAAGGTAAAGGTTAGGTCTTACAGTCTTACCTGTCTGACCAACCTGACGGTCGTGAGGCATAACGCCTGCGTCAACCATTGCTCTTGATGAAGAAACCTGGCCACCGAGAACATCGGCAAGTTTCTGAAGTTTTGCAAAGCCCTCTGTGTTACCAACACCTCTACCACCTGATACAAGAACCTTGGCAGCTGTGATATCAACGCTGTCCTTGGCCTCTTTAACGGTCTCGAGAAGTTTTACTTTGAACTTGCTCTCATCGAATACAGGTTTGAACTCTACAACAACACCCTTGCGGCTCTCATCCTTTGCAAGTTTCTGCATAACGCCTGGACGTACTGTTGCCATCTGAGGGCGATGCTCTCTGATAACGATAGTTGCCATGATGTTACCGCCGAATGCAGGACGTGTCATAAGGAACTCCTTGTCTTCCTCAGCAATTGCGAGTTTTGTACAGTCTGCTGTAAGACCTGTGTTAACTCTTGCTGAAAGCCTTGGAGCAAGGTCACGACCTATTGTGGTTGCACCATAGAGGACGATTCTTGGTTTGTAAGCCTCAATAACCTGATGTATTGCCTGAGCATACTGCTCTGTAATGTAATCCTTAAGTTCAGGGGCATCAACGAGAACAACCTCGTCTGCACCGTATGCAATGAGTGTCTGAGCTTTCTCAGCTACTTCGTAGCCTGCAAGAATGGCAACAAGTTTCTCACCATAGCCGTCTGCAAGTTCTCTTGCCTTGCCGAGCAACTCAAGAGCTACAGGCTGAATCTCGCCTTCCCTCTGCTCAGCAAATACATATACGTTTTTATATTCTTCTTTATTCATTTCAAATAGTATTTGGACGGTTAGATAATATGTTTCTCTTTGAGTTTGGCTACAATGAGTTCAACTGCCTCCTCAGGCTCAAGCTCAAACTTCTCACCTGCAGGTTTCAGCTCCTTGGTGAATGATTTGTAAACGTTGGTTGGAGAACCAGCCTTACCAATCTTTGAATCCTCAACGTCAATCTTGTCAGCGCCCCAGATCTCAACCTCTCTGTTGTAAGCATCAACTATGCCGGCAACTGTCATATATCTTGGTTTGAAAGCTGAAGCGAGTGTTGTAAGAACACATTTGCCTTCA
>JAZRWT010000147.1:0-3057 GCA_045599845.1 Candidatus Egerieisoma sp.
GGAACAAGAGGTACAAAGAACGATTGGCAGAAAGAGAAAAAGCACTGCTTCAAAAACTCGCAAGAAAACATAATGTCACTTTGTTGCCAGCATCTGCATAAAAAGTAGTTCATTAGAAGTCATTATTTTCATTTTTTTACAGCGATAGTTTCACAAGGTTCTTGTAGGAATGAAAAGCGGGACATATCTTTGCAGGCGAATTAAAGTAGTGTAAAAAATTATATTGATTGCAGTTTTTATGGGAACGACAGCTATTGTCTCTGCAATCCTGACCCTTCTGGCTGGAATAGGCATATTCCTTGTAGCGTGCCAGATGATGAGCTCCAATCTGGAATCGGCGTGCTCAGCTAAATTGAAAAGCCTTTTTGCCAAGGCATCTAAAAGCAAACTCCTGGGAGTAGGCATTGGAACGGTCGGGACCGCTGCCATCCAGAGCTCAGGAGCAACAACCGTTATGACAATAGGATTTGTCAATGCGGGAATCATTTCACTCATCCAGGCAGCCACAATTATCTACGGCGCCAACATTGGAACCACAGTAACGGCACAGATTGTTGCACTCGGTATGTTTGGCCGGAATGCACTTTCAACTACGGTGATATTCTCAGCATTCGCGGGAATAGGCGCTGGCATTGCAACTTTTGCAAAGAAGAATTCATCAAAGACCTTGGGAGGTATTCTTACAGGTTTCGGAATGCTGTTCGTGGGACTTTCCCTTATGAGCGGTTCAATGGAGGAATTCGCCGCACTTGAAGGCGTAAAGCTTTTTCTCGCGAAAATCAGCAACCCTCTCCTTCTTGTCATTATAGGTACTGTGCTCACGGCAATAATCCAGAGTTCTTCGGTAATGACATCAATTGCGCTGGCAATGTGCGTTACAGGCCTCATCTCGCTTGACCAGGGAATATTCCTGACTATGGGATCAAACATAGGTTCCTGCGTAGTTGCAATAATTGCGGGCGTAACCAGCGGAACCAACGCAAAGAGAACGGCTCTGATCCACCTGCTGTTCAACTGTTCAGGTGTGATTGTATTCCTGGCTATAGGCTGGTTGCTCATTGTCCTGAGCGGAAACACAATCAGTTTCGGCACAATGTTCAACCATCTGTTCCCTGATGCACCGCAGACCCAGCTGGCAATGTTCCATACCTTCTTCAACGTGCTCACAGTTGTAATAATGCTTCCTCTTACAGAAGCTCTGGTAAAGTTGGTCACAAGAATGGTCAAGGAACAGAAGGAATCTCAGGAAACCATGCACCTTCATTATGTCGATGACAACATGCTTCAGGCTCCGCCTCTGGCAGTTGAGCAGACCAAGCTTGAGATTCTGAGAATGGCCGAACTTTCAATGAAGAACTTCGACAAATCCATTGCTGTGATAACAACGCTGGATTTCTCAGGAAGGGACGAGTTCAACCGCACTGAGGAGGAAATCAATTTCATAAACAGGAATCTCGTTGATTTTGTTGTAAGGCTCTCTGACCGCAAGGGACTTGGCATACATGACAAACAATATCTTTCCACAGTATTCAGAACCGTAAGGGACATAGAACGTATAGGTGACTATGCGGAAAACATAGTTGAATACGCCGACGCTCTTGCCCAGGCGGGTGACAGATTCTCCGAAGAAGCCATCAATCAGGTATTTGCCCTCCAGGAACTTGTTCATTCATTGTATGACAAGGTCATACTGGCATACACATCAGTGAATCTTGAGATGCTGGAACAGGCCAATGAAATTGAGGAAAAAATTGACGGTTTCACCAAGGCAATGGAAGACAGCCATATAGAAAGAATGGGCAAGGGTATCTGCAACGCAAACACCGGTGCCCAGTACATGGAACTGTCCTCGGATACGGAACGTATAGCGGACCACCTTATTAACGTGGCAAAGACCATCAGAGGCCTTTAGTTCAATTGTCAGTTTCTACAAAGAAACCACGGATGCACTCAACATTGTTTGTCACGCTGAGGGCCAGCATGAGAAGTATGCGGGCCTTCTGCGGAGAAAGTCCGTTTGCTGCAATGAAGCCGTATTTGTAATCATCAACCTCACCCTGCTCAGTATGGACCCCACCGAAAGGAACCCTTGATGACCTTACAATCACCATTCCCTGCTCCTTTGCCTCCAGTGCTTTCTCCATTACACAGCGATGGAAATTACCCATTCCCGCACCTGCAAGAACAACGCCTTTGAATCCTGCATCCATGAACGACTGCAATGGCAGTGATGAATCACCGCCATAACCGCAAATTATGCCTACCTGTGGAAGAACATCCAGTCCGCTGATATCAAACACCGGTGACTTCCTTTCACGAACAACTTTCAGTGGTCTGTTACCTGCAGATAAGAATGCATCTATAGCGTGAGTGTTGTATTTCATTACGTCACTGGCCTTGAATATCTTCTGTCCCAGACAGCAAAGAACTTCATTATCAGGGTTTTCCTTTGCAAGAAACTCCTTGTCAAGAGCACTTTGAACCGCTACAAGAAGATTGTCAGGACCATCGGCATCGGGTGCGTCGGAAGCTCTCATTGAACCGACCAGAATCACAGGTTTGACTCTTGCTGTCGTCAGGTTGAGGAAGAAAGCAGTTTCCTCCATTGTGTCGGTTCCGTGCGTTATTACTATACCATCGCAGGTGGAATCAGACATTAGAGTGTTGATGCGGCGGGCAAGCCTGAGCCAGATGGTCTGGTCCATGTCCTGGCTACCTATGTTGCAGAACTGCTCGTACTCGAGTTCGGCGTATTCCTTGAGCATGGGTACGGCATCGAACAGTGTTTCTACCGCTACCTGGCCGGCATCATAACTGTTGGAGCCACTGGAAAGTTTGCCGGCTATGGTTCCTCCTGTTGCTATGACATGAATCTTTGGCACTGCAAAGCAGTGCACAGAAAGAACAAGTAATATGAGTGTCAGGCTAATCCTTTTCATACGTAAATAATATACTATAATATACCTGTTTCCAGGCGTTTTATATCTATTTCAAAGCTCGGGACAAAATGAAAGAGAGCACTCGTTGGTGTGCAAGTGCGATGGCTGAGTTCGGCGA
>JAZRWT010000148.1:0-2881 GCA_045599845.1 Candidatus Egerieisoma sp.
TGCTATACGTTTCACCGGAAAGATTGGAAACTGACATTTTTAAAACAAGAGTTGCAAAAATGAACGTTTCCATACTGGTTGTGGATGAATGTCACTGCATAAGCCAATGGGGATATGACTTCAGGCCTGCCTATCTTGAGATTGCAAAAATAAAGGAGATTATTCCTGAAAATGTTCCAACTATTGCAGTAACTGCAACCGCAACTCCTATCGTGGTAGAAGATATTAAGGAAAAATTATGTCTTAAGAACTGCAATCTTTTCAAAACCGGTTTTGAAAGAGCCAATTTGAGCTATATTGCAAGGGAGACCGAAGATAAAACAGGAAACATACTTAGAGTATGCAACGGCGTTCAAGGAACAGGCATAGTTTATGTCAGAGAAAGGAAAACCTGTATGGAAATATCGGACATGCTGAACAGCAACGGTATCAAGGCCTCGTACTACCATGCCGGACTTGATAAGAACGAAAGAAACCGCAGGCAGGATGAGTGGATGAAGGACAGTGTAAGGGTAATGGTTGCAACAAATGCCTTTGGAATGGGTATTGACAAGGAAAATGTACGTTTTGTAATCCATTATGACATGCCGGAATCAATGGAGGCATATTTTCAGGAAGCCGGGCGTGCAGGAAGGGACGGGAAAAAGTCATACGCACTTCTGTTATGGAACAACAAGGACATACAGAAACTCAGGCTGCTCCATTCACTGTGTTTTCCATCAATCGAATATATGCGCGACATTTATCAGAAAGTATTCAACTACCTCAATGTGCCTTATGAAGAAGGCAAAGGGCGCGCGTACAAATTCACGCTATCTGATTTTTCAAGGCACTTCTCCACTAATCCAACAATGACATATTATGCCATGAAATACATTGAGAGAGAAGGGTACTGGGAACTTACAGACACAGTTGAATCCCCGGCCAAAGCCATGTTCACTGTAACAAGGGACTCCTTGTACGGAATACAGCTCACTGACCCTGCCTATGACATTCTTATAAAAGCAATGCTCAGGATGTACACCGGCATGTTCTCCAAGTTCAATTCTCTTGATATTCCTCTCATTGCAAGACTCACGCATGACAGTCCTGAAGGAGTTATGGACAAGCTGAAAAGACTCTCACAACTTGGAATAATCAGTTTGAGGAGTCCGTTCTGCATGCCACTGCTTATAATGAACTATGAAAGGCTGACAGACAGGAATTTCTATTTGCCGAAGGAAAGATATGAGCACAGGAGAGAGGTTTACAGGAACAGGTTGGAAAGCATTGTTTCATACTCCTCCAATAAAGAAAAGTGCCGGAGCCGGATGCTGGTGGAATATTTCGGTCAAAAGGAAACGGTAGACTGCGGAAACTGTGATGTATGTCTCCAGAAGAGGAAACGCACAGGGGATGAAGCATACAAAGAGCTTGGAAAGATTGAGAATGAAATCATTGCTCATATTAAACAAAACAAGGCAAAAATCACGCTTTCTTACTTGAAATCACAGTCCAAAGGAGAGTATTCCCTATATGGAAAAGCCATTGAAAAACTTGTTGAAAAAGGAATAATAAAACTTGAGGGTGATTCAATTGAATTTTTATAATTTTTTATATTTTTGCGGCCGAAAACCATTAACCAATTTTTATGATACTTTATTTTAGAAAGAATGAAAAAACTGTACACTTTGATTGCAGCAATGTTCTGCTGCGCCCTTGCATTCAGTCAAGAGGCTGAGGAAACTGAAACAAGCACAAAAGCTGGTTTTACAGATCTTCAACTTATTCTCAGAGCGGACGCTACTCCGGTAGTGCCGCGGAATGGAGCCGGAAAGTCAAACTTCTCTTTTGACAGATCATCAATTTACACCATCGTTGCCGGTGATATAGGCGGCGGATTTTCATTCTATCTACATAATCATTGGTTTGCTCCCCATCCGGAGGAATTATACAACAAGACAGGTCATTCGGACTATACGAACTGGATTGACTATGCCCAGCTCACATACACCACTGGAAACTGGGCCTTTGACCTTGGAAAAGGTATGATTCCAATCGCAGACTGGAACAACGATCCATACGACTGGGAGGTATCAACAATCGCACAAACATTCTTCTATAACTCCGTACAGTCTTACCAGTACGGTATTAATGCCGCATATACTGCTGAAAGCATCAATTCAACATTCAAGGTGAATGTATCAACATCCCCTTTCGGTGAGAAGTTCTTCTCTTCAAAGAAATATTCTTATTCCTTGAACTGGACAGGTGAATTCGGTGTATGGCAGCCAATGGCATCATTCACATACGCAGACGGTTACGAAGGTGACCAGGGTTTCGGTATCTTTGCATTCGGCAACAAGTTCAACTTTGACAAGTTCACCGTCACTTTGGATTACATAAACATGACGGATACCTGGAGCTCTCCGCTCAGACGTACAACAATGGATCTGGCACTCCAGTACAAAATTTCAGAAGCGTTTGACATCTGCCTCAAAGGTGGCTATGAATCAAACGGAGAAGGTGAGGACCTTCTTGGATGGGATGAAACACTGGAATATGGATATGTCCCTACATACATGGACAAGGACTATAAGTTCGGTTCAATTTCAATGAACATCTATCCTCTCAGGGACAACAAGGACCTGAGGATTCTCTTCAACGCGGCTATCAATAACTATTCAGACAATCTGGCAATGAACATTGGTGTGCTTTACGTTCTCGATTTCATGAAATTCATTAACAAATAAGCACTATTCATTTGAAATGAACAGCGATTGCATTATCAAAATTGATAATATCTGCAAGTCCTTTGACGGTATTAAGGTACTTGACAATATAAATCTTGAAATCAAGAAAGGAGAATTCGTAACATTCCTGGGACCAAGCGGATGCGGAA
>JAZRWT010000149.1:0-12444 GCA_045599845.1 Candidatus Egerieisoma sp.
CACGATGGTATCATGCTTCTTGATGACAGTGCGGTTCCTGGTACTCCTGCAGAGGAATATCTCCATCTCAAGGAGGATACCGTATTCACCATAGGACTTACTGCCAATAGGATAGATGCCGCAAGCCATATTGGAGTAGCCAGGGATCTCAGTGCCTATCTGCGTTATAACCGGCTTGAAGGCGCAATGAAATATCCTTCTGTATCCGAATTCGATTCTTTCACTTGCGATAGTAAATCAGATTACTCTTCTGTAAAGGTCAGTGTGAATGCAGGGGCTGCTGCTCCAAGGTACAGCGGTATTACCATCAGCGGTGTGAAAGTGGGACAATCACCAGACTGGCTCAGGGCAAAGCTGCTTTCTGTAGGCCAGAGACCTATAAACAGCGTGGTTGACATTACCAATTTCGTTCTGCAGGAAATGGGGCAGCCTATGCATGCTTTCAATGCCGATAAGATTAAAGGTGGACATATAATAGTTGATTTCTGCAAGGAAGGTACTAAATTCACCACTTTGGACGGAGTCGAACGTTCATTGAGCGCACAGGACCTTATGATTTGCAATGAGGAGGGACCAATGTGCATGGCAGGTGTGTTCGGCGGGCTTGACAGCGGAGTTACTGAAGAAACTGTGAACATTTTCCTTGAAAGCGCATACTTCAATCCAGTTTCAGTAAGAAAGAGTTCCAAGAGGCATGGCCTCAAGACAGATGCAGCCTTCCACTATGAAAGGGGATGCGATCCTCTTATCACGGTTTATGCATTGAAGAGAGCCGCCATGCTTGTGAAAGAAATATGCGGCGGTACGATTTGCGGTGAAATAGTTGACATTGTTTCAGATTCAAGCGTGCTTGAACCAAAGAAAGTAGAAGTCAACTATGAAAGGATGCAAAGACTTATAGGTAAGGAGATAGGAACTGAAACTATCAGGACAATAATGAAGAACCTTGACATGAACTTTGTTGAGGAAACCCGGGAGGGCGCAGTTGTGGAAGTTCCGCCTTTCAGAGTTGATGTTTACAGAGAATGTGACATTGTTGAGGATGTGCTCAGAATTTACGGATACAATAACATAGAGTTCCCTCAGACAGTTAGTGCATCAATCAATACAGGCGTGAAACCGGATCCGGAGAAATTCATCCGCAGCGCATCCGATTTCCTTGCTTCTGAAGGATTCAACGAAATGATGAACAACTCACTTTCAAAGAGCGATTATTACAGGCAGCTGAAAACATATCCTGCAGAAAACAGCGTTATGATAATGAATCCGTTGAGCAGTGACCTCAACTGCATGAGACAGACTTTGCTTTTCAGCGCATTGGAAGTGGTTGCCTATAACGTGAACAGACAAACGAACAATCTCAAACTTTTTGAGTTCGGTCACGTTTACCAATACAATCCTGAAATAGTGCCGGAGGATGACAAATCAGTGCTCAAACCATATTCTGAGGAGCAGCATCTGTCAATAACCATTTCCGGCAACGGAAGCAACGGATGGCGCAACAGGACACAGGGCGGAAACTTCTTTACATTGAAAGGATATGTGGAGCTTTTGTTCAAACGCTATGGCCTTAATGTAAATTCACTTGAAACGCTTCCTGCGCCCGGTGATCTTTTTATTGAAGGTATGACATATATGGCAAACGGCAAGGAACTGGCATCATTGGGCCAGGTGGCAGCAGCAAGGCTGAAGCAGTTCGGTTTGAAACAGCAGGTTTATTTTGCACAAATCAGATGGGACTCACTCTTCAAACTTATCAAGAAGGTCAAGGTTCAGTTCAAGGAGTTGCCAAAATATCCGGAAGTCAAGCGTGATCTTGCATTGCTGGTGAACAAGGATGTAAAGTACGCTGATCTGTACAGGAGTGCATTCGGAACAGAAAAGAAACTCTTGAAAAGCGTTTCTTTGTTCGATGTTTATACAGGTGACAAGATTCCATCAGATAAAAAGCAATATGCCTTGAGCTTCACATTGCGCGATGAAGAAAAGACATTGAATGACAATACAGTGGATTCTGTAATGAACAAACTTGTAAAGGCATTTGAATTCAAGTTCGGTGCTCAGTTGAGATAAACAGGAAATTATGAATGCATTGGAAACCTGTTTGTCCTGTGTGGATTTGACTTCCCTTCATACACAGGATACCTGTACCGATATAAAACGTTTCACCGAAAAGGTGAATGGCTTTCATTCCATATATCCTGAATTGCCTCTGCCCGCTTCAATATGCGTATATCCGAATCTGGGAAAAGTTGTGAGGGAAACTCTTTCAGCGCAAGCTGCCGGACAGGTGCATGTTACCTGTGTGGCAGGAACATTCCCAAGTTCACAGAGTTGGACAGACGTAAAATTGCTGGAGGCCGGACATGCAGTGGAAGAAGGAGCGGATGAAATAGACATGGTGCTGGCAGTAGGCCGTTTTTTGGAGTCCGATTACCAAGGGGCTCAGAATGAAATAAGGCAGATGCGCAGCACTATTGATTCCATATTTTCAGAAAAGAAAATTCTTAAAGTAATTCTTGAGACAGGAGCCTTGAAGACGGAGGAGAACATTGCCGCCGCTTCTTTCCTGGCCATGGAAGCCGGAGCTGATTTCATAAAAACTTCCACAGGGAAAATGGAGCCTTCGGCAACTCCTGAGGCTGCCCGCATAATGTGTGAATGCATAAAGCAGTTTTACAGGCAGACCGGGCGTATGGTAGGATTCAAGCCGGCAGGAGGTATCGCCACAACAGAAGATGCTTTGCTTTATTATGGCATAGTTGAAAGCATACTTGGACAGAAATGGCTCAACAGAAATTATTTCAGAATAGGTGCCAGCCGTCTGGCCAACAAACTCATATCGGAGCTGGTGGGGTCAAGCGTTGAGTATTTCTAAGAGAATCTATAGAGAAAAATAGTTTGTAAGGGTGTTGAGCAGCAGAATCATTGCGAAAATGTAAAATAATGAGTCTGTCCTGCGGCTGCTTTCAGATGAGAACATGATACCGGCTGTTATTGCGGCCGGTATTGCTATATAAAATGCGAGCGGTCCGCTGCCCATGCCGGAGTTGAATACGAAGTACAGAAGTACAATGCTTACGAAACTGAGCAGCGTGGCATTCTGAACATTGGACATTTTTGATTCTGCAAGGTAATTATGGCCGGTTACAAGATTAACTGCAGGAATTATTGACACAAGAAGAAGCAGGTACGCTAACGGATGCATGTTCGCAAAAGGCGTTGACATATGCACGGCTTTGCTGAAAAATGATGTTATTGCTTCCAAGCTGTTGGACCATATCAATTCCTTGAACAAAAAATAGTAGAACAATGGACAGGTGAGGGCCATGATCAGAGTTATGGTCCTTCGTAAAGATATGTGAAACAAAATTGCTGCTGCTAATACAATGGGGATAAACCATACCGCTGAAGGGAATATGATAGCTGAAATTCCAATATTCAGGAAAGAAGCGAATATCATTCCATTTGTGTAACACATAATGGCAACCACCATGAAAAGAGGGATGCATTGCCAGAACTGGAAATCTGCATCAGGACTGGATGATATTGTTATTGCCAGAAAAATGAGAATGCTCATCTGGGCATCGATATTCCTGACATTTCTTGACAGAACGTATATGCACATAATGGAAGCCAGTTCAATTGCAAGGAACAGCAATGACTCAAGCTTGAAATTGTTCATGACAAACAGAAGCAATCCTATGCTGCATATTATGTACAATATGGCTTTGCGCCTGTTCTCAAACATATTTACAATTCAATTTTTTTGCAGATAAGACCTTTCTCTTTAATAGCTTCCATGACAAGAGGCAATGCATGGAACATATTGTTGGCACTTTTTATGGAATTGTGGAACACAATTATATCTCCGGCCTGGATATAAGGTATTACATTGTTCGCGCAGCTTGCTCCGGATATGGAGTTGTTGTAGTCCCGGCTGAGTATGTTCCACATTATGAGCTTGTATCTCTCTGATAGCATCCTTGCCTGATTGATTCCAATTCTTGCGTATGGTGGGCGGAAAAGATTGGAGTGGATGGTGTCTGCGGCTATGTCTATGTCCCTTATGTAATCTCCTGTTGGCATTCCCCAACCTTTAACGTGCGAATATGAGTGGTTGCCTACAGAATGGCCTCTGTCAAGTATCTCCTTGTACAGTTCAGGAAAGAGTTCCACATTTTTTCCAATGCAGAAAAATGTAGCCTTGGCATTGTATTTGTCAAGCAAATCCAGTACCCAAGGTGTGACTTCCGGCCTGGGACCATCGTCAAAGGTGAGGAATATGCCGTCTTTTTCCTCGGGAAAATTCCAGATGAAAGAGGGGTAAAGTTTTTTTATAAGTCCGATAGGTTTGATTTTCATTGCCATTTGAACGGCCTTTGTGAGGCTGCATTCATTTTGGGTGGCAAAGATATAAAAAAATGCTAACTTTGCGTAATATGAAGAGATTGAAACATATACTTATTACATTGTTTTGTTGCGCATTAGTGCTGCCTTCACTTTCATGCTGCAATAAAGATGATGCCATACCAAAGAAGGATATGGCAAACATTCTTGTGGACATGTATCTTGCCGATTTTTACATAGAGCGTCACGATATGCATACAAGTACCGATACGCTTCTGGTATATGACGGAGTGTTAGCAAAATACGGTTACACATACGAACAGTATGAGACCAGCAGAAGGAAGTATATAACCAAGGACGATGAATATATAAGAATACATAAGCTCGCTCAGGATATAGTCAGAAAACGCAAGGCTCTTGCAATAAAGAGAGCACAGGAAGTGAGCGAAACTCCAGAGTCATTCTGGTTGCTTGATTCAACAATGAAATACAGCAGCAGGGAGCTTGTTGGCAGGCTCCAGTACAGAAGTTTCCGCTGGATTGCAAAAGTGAAACCTAATGATACAATTGTTCCCGGACTTGGCGTTTTTGCAGATACCGCTCTATCTGATTTCCCTTCCGACATAGAGTGGTGGAAACGCAACATGAATCCGGCAATCGATACAATATGTCTACAATCCTATTCAATCAAATAGTTTTCGGGCCTATCATAAGCCGCAGGCTCGGTCATTCCCTTGGTGTTAATCTTCTGCCACAATTCGGTAAATGGTGCTCTTTCGATTGCATCTACTGCGAGTGCGGCTGGAACGAGGACGGCAGAAAGGACACTCAGCTTCCATCCAAGGAAAATGTCAAGGATGCTTTGGAAAGCAAATTGCAGGAGCTCAAGTCCGCAGGTTCGCCTGTTGATACAATAACTTTCAGCGGAAATGGCGAGCCAACGCTTCATCCGGATTTCGCGGAAATAATTGATATCACCCTTGATATAAGAAACCGCTTATATCCTGATGCCAAGGTTTCCGTTCTTTCAAATGCAACACGGATCGGACGTGAAGATGTCCGTGAAGCGCTTATGAATGTTGACAATCCCATCCTCAAGATTGATTCTCCTTTGACTGAAATGGCAAATGCAATTGACAATCCGGCAGCCGGCTATTCTCTTGATAATACAATTGCGAATCTAAAGCTTTTCAATGGAAACTTCATTCTTCAGACAATGTTCCTAAAAGGCTGGGACAGAAGTGGAAAATATTACATAGACTGCTGTGAACCAAATCATTGCAGAGCCTGGCGTGAGCTTGTGAGGGAACTGCATCCTCGTGAAGTGATGATGTACACCCTGGATAGGGAAACCCCTCAGAAAGGCCTTGAAAAAGTTGGTGTGGATCAGATGGAGCAGATTGCCGCACCTTTGATGAAGGAAGGCTTCAAAGTGCAGATCAGAGGTTGAAAAGCCCGGTCCTTATTTTTGGCAGATAGTAAATAATTGAGTAAATTTGTATTGAATATCGTTTTTGAAACACAAATAATCATAAGTATATGAATAAAAAAATCACTCTGGCCCTTGTTTTCTTTGGAGCCTTCATCATGCTTTCTGCCAACGCTTTTGCTCAAGGCAGCGCTGCAAGATATGTCAAAAATCAGCTTAAAACAGATTCTTTGTTCACTCATTCCGTTGTTGGAATCAAAGCAGTGAACCAGAAAGGACAGGTTATTGCCGAATGGAACAGCACCATGCCGCTCCTTACAGCCTCTACAATGAAAACTCTCACAACAGGAATGGGACTCAAATATCTGGGCAAAGACTTCAGATATCAGACCAAGGTGGTTTACAACGGAAAGGTAAGTGACGGCATCCTTTATGGAGATCTGATAATTGTTGGTGGGGGTGACCCTACTCTCGGCTCGAAAGACACTCTTGCAACACCAATAGACAAAGTGTTCGGAGAATGGGCTGAAGGAATAAGGAAAGCCGGCATAAACAGGATAACAGGCAATATTGTTGTTGATGACAGCTATTTCGTTCGCGAGCAGATGCCGGACAGCTGGAGCTGGGGAGATTTCGGAGAGGATTACGGTGCTGCAGCAAGCGGTCTTACATTCTGCGAGAACTGTCAGGAACTTGAAGTCATTCCAGGCGAGAAGGAAGGAGATCCTGTTCAGGTGAATCAAGTATATCCTGTTGTACCGGGTTTGCAGATTGTAAACAGACTTACCACCGGAAGCGAGACCGATGGTAACGAAGCTGCATATTTCGTTCAGGATTTTGCACGCTGTGTTTCATACGAGGGGCAGTTCGGCCGTGCAAAAAAAGTTTACAATCCTATTCAGTCATGCAGGTTCCCGCAGCTGGCCTGCGGCAATGAGTTCGCAAAATTCCTTCTTGCAAACGGATTCAAGTTCAACGGAACTATAGTTGACATAACTGAATATGCGCATAAGGACGATTATGCAAACAATGCAGTTGAGCTTGCCAGAACATACTCTCCTGAACTCTGGAGAATTGTTCTTGTTACCAACAGAATAAGCCAGAATCTTTTTGCCGAGACAATTTGCAAGACTATAGGCAAGGAGCTTGCAGGCGAAGGCAGTTATTATGCAGCTCTGAAGAAAATGTATGAGCTGTACAAGGAAAACGGCTTGAGCACTTTCGGTTTCAGACAGGCCGATGGCAGCGGACTTTCAAGAAAAGACCACGTTTCTCCTGAATTCTTCTGCAACTATTACAGTATGATGGAAAAATCAGAAACATTCCCTGAATTCTTCCTTTCATTGCCTGTCCCTGGCCATGGTGGCACACTGAAGACCGTACTGAAGGACGAGCCTGCCAAATTGAAAGAAAGAATCCATGCAAAGAGCGGTTCACTCAATGGAGTGAGATGCTATGCAGGATATGTACAGGCAGGAAAGAGAAACGGTCTTATAAAATTTGCCATTCTTACAAATCATTACTGCTACCCTACATCAGCTGTACAGCCAAAGATAGAGGGATTCCTCAAGGCATTGGCACAAGAAGACTAATTTCAAAACAACATAAACATTTTTTAAATCATATTACAATATGCTTAAACTTTCAGATAAGGCCATTGCAATGCCTTCATCACCTATCAGAAAACTCGTTCCTTTTGCAGATGAAGCGAAGAAAAGAGGAGTAAAGGTTTATCATCTCAATATAGGTCAGCCTGACATAGAGTCACCTCAGTGTGCTCTTGATGCCATCAGGAACATTGACCTCAAACTTCTTGCTTACGCAAATTCAGCAGGAAACGAGTCATACAGGAAGGGCCTTGCTAAATATTACAATAATATCAACATCAAGGTTGATTATACAGACATTCTTGTTACCACATCCGGCAGCGAGGCTGTTGAACTTGCTCTCAAGGCTGTTTGCAACCCTGATGACGAGGTTATAGTAATGGAGCCTTTCTACACCAACTACAATGCATTTGCACTTCAGAACGGAGTTAAACTCGTTCCTATCCACACTTCAATTGAAGATGGCTTCAAACTCCCGCCAGTAGAGGAATTCGACAAGCATATCACAGAGAGAACAAAAGCAATTCTCATCTGCAACCCGGGTAACCCTACAGGAACCCTTTATTCAAAGGAATCACTCCTCAAATTGGGCGAGATAGTTAAGAAACATGACCTCTATCTCCTTACAGACGAGGTTTACAGAGAGTTCTGCTATTCAGACACTCCTCACTTCTCATGTGCAGAAATTCCTGGATGTGAAGAGAACGTAGTTCTTCTTGATTCAGTTTCAAAACGTTACAGCATGTGCGGTGCAAGAATCGGTTGTATTGTCACACGTAACAAGGAATTGTTCAAGGCCCTTATGAAATATGCACAGGCAAGACTCTGCTCACCAGTTGTAGAGCAGATAGCAGCAGAGGCGGCACTCAATACTCCAAAAGAGTATTTTGCAGCTGTAAAGGCAGAGTACATACACAGAAGGAATGTAATGGTTGATCTTCTCAACAAGATTCCTGGTGTTTATACTCCTACACCACAGGGCGCATTCTACACCATTGCTTCACTTCCTGTTGACAACGCCGATAAGTTTGCACAGTGGCTGCTTGAGGAGTTCGAGTACAACAAGCAGACCGTAATGGTAGCTCCTGCAGCAGGCTTCTATGCAACTCCTAATACCGGAATGAACGAAGTAAGACTTGCATACGTTCTTAAGGTTGAGGATATTGAGGCTGCAATCAAGTGCCTTGAGGAAGCGTTGAAGGTTTATCCTGGCAGAACTAACAAATAGGCATACAATATTTGCTTTAACTGTACCGTGTCTTGAGTTCAGATTCAGGACACGGTATTTTATTGTGCCGGGCAGATTGCTTTATTCCCTTAAATAGTTTAATTTTGTATGTTAATATATAAACTGGATTAGTGTTATTCTTATGAAACGGTTTCTCGCTTTTATATTCATCCTGACCTTTTGCGCTTCTTGCTCTCCTAAGAAGGAGCAGTCTGCAGACAGTGAAATCACACCAGTCATGCATAAGGCGCTCAATGACTCAACTTCTATTTTTTATGCTGACTTCAATTCTTTCCCTGAGCAGAGAAATGTTTTGCCGATAGGTGTATTTGACAGCGGCACCGGCGGACTTACCGTTCTTGAAGTAATGCTCAAGCTTGATGAATTCGACAATGTCACAGGTGCCATGCAACCGGACGGTATTCCTGATTTTGTGGGCGAGAAGTTCCAGTACCTTGGCGATAATGCAAATATGCCTTATGGAAACTATTCTTCTGAAAACAAGGATATGTTCTTCAGAGAACTGGTTGTAAAGGACGCTCTGTTCCTTCTCGGAAACAGATATCACAATGGGTTCATGGACAAGACAGGATCCGAACAGAAGCAGGCCTGCAAGATTATTGTAATAGCATGCAATACTGCAACTGCGTACGGCCTTGCTGATATAAGGAGGCTTTTAGAGTTGAGCGGCACAGGGGTGAAGGTTATAGGTGTCATTAACGCAGGAGTCAACGCTCTTTTTGCACAACTTGGCAACACTGAGGATTCAACGGCTGTTGGAGTGCTTGCTACCAAAGGTACAATAGCTTCCGGAGCATATCAGAGAACCATAGAAGAAATGCAGTCCAAGCTGGATTTCAAAGGAGGAATAACCGTTGTCAACCAGCCTTGTGCAGGTTTCGCCGAGTCGGTTGATACAGACTCCGATTTTGCCGATCCACTACGTACGGAAGTCAGGGATTCCTATCGCGGTCCTGTACTTGGTGGTACGTTGAACGATATCAGGGAAGATTTGCTCCCTGTATATCATTTCGCTACTGAACATGGTGAACTTCTTACTGCAGGCACAGACAGCAACAGGACCATGCAGCTTAATGCATCATGCAACTATGCCAGACTTCATCTTGTGAATCTTGTTGAAAGGTACAGAGAAATGGGTGGAAAAGCTCCTATGAAGAACATTATTCTCGGTTGTACACACTATCCTTTCCTGCTTGATACTCTTAAAAAAGCAGTTGAACAGATAAGGGAATACACTGTTGATGGTGAGGCAGTATATGCCGGCATTCTTCCTGAAGACGTTAATTTCATAGATCCGGCCAAATTCACAGCCATTGAAGCTTACAATGCGTTAAGGGAGAACAAGCAGCTTGCCTTGTCTTTGGAAGAGACTCAGGTTTCAGCATTCATTTCAGTTCCTGTATATGGATTGCTTCCTGACCAGCTCACAGAAAACGGAGAGTTGACCTATGATTTCAAGTATGGAAGGGAGTTCGGTACAGAGGATATAACAACGGTTAATGTGCCGTTGCTGCCAAGGTACATTGGCACAGCCAATGTGAACAGACTGGCCAACTTGGTCCCAGTTTCATATTCATACATTTTTGGTGAAAAGAGTTCACTGGTCGAATAGTAGAGTCTATGGGGTTCGCGGCAAACATTAGCAATCAAGAAATAGAGAAATTGCCTTTTGCAGCATTCCAGGGGGAAATCATTGTTGTTGACAAACTTGAAAGCCCTGAATATGCTCAGGCAATTGAGTACTTGTCGGCTCAGGGTGCATTGGGCTTTGATACCGAAACAAAGCCATGCTTTGTTGCAAAGCATCCGAGGAACAAGCTTGCATTGCTTCAATTGAGCGGAGCGGACAAAGCATTTCTTTTCAGATTGCCAAAACTCAGTTTGCCGGATGACCTTGTTGCTATACTGGCGAATGACAGAATTCTGAAAATTGGAGCAGCTGTTGATGACGATATTTCCGGACTGAGGAAATACAATGATTTCACAGCCCAAGGCTTCATTGATCTTCAGACATTGGTGACCGATTATGGAATAGAGCAAAAAAGCGTGAAAAGAATGGCAGCCATAATATTAGGCGTGAGGATATCCAAATCGCAGCAGCTTTCGAATTGGGAAAGTGCGGTGCTGTCGGGTGCTCAGCAGCGTTATGCCGCAATTGATGCGTGGATATGTCTTAGAATGTGGAATAAGTTGTTGTCATTGTAAAAATAAAACGGAAGTATGGAGCAGAGAGCTGTGATAGTTTTGAAAAAAGGGCGTGAGGCTTCATTGCAAAGATTCCATCCATGGATTTTTTCAGGTGCTGTGGCTTCTGTAAAAGGGGAAGTTCTGGAAGGCGATGTTGTTGATGTGCTATCATGTCATGGTCAGTTTCTGGGAAGGGGACATTGGCAGTCAGGTTCCATTGCTGTAAGGATTCTAAGTTTTGAAGATGAGACAATTGACTGCAACTTCTGGATGAAACGGATAGAACTGGCATTGCAGGCAAGAAAGGAGATGCCTTTGCTTGGAGATTCAAACTGCAGGACTGATGCGTACAGACTGGTTCATGGTGAAGGAGACAATCTACCCGGACTTGTAATTGATATTTATGGTAATGTAGCAGTGATTCAGGCCCATAGTTCAGGTGTCTATCGCCAGTTACAGGATATCTCTGAAGCTTTAAGGAAGGTGCTTGGGGATGAAATAGTAGCCATCTACGGAAAAAGTCAGGCCACAGCCCCTTCAAATGCCGGACCGGACTTGAAAGACGGGTATCTGTGGCGGCGGGAAAGTACGGATGACACTCAGACCCGCATGGTTTTTGAGAATGGGCACAAGTTCGTGGTAGATTGGGTAAGAGGGCAGAAGACAGGTTTCTTCCTTGACCAGCGTGACAACAGAATGCTGGTTGGAAAATATGCGGCAGGCAAACGTGTCCTCAATCTTTTCTGCTATACAGGTGGTTTTTCAATATATGCATTGGCAGGTGGCGCCTTGAGTGTTGATTCGGTTGACAGTTCCGCCACTGCAATTGAAATGCTTGAAAATAACATAGCTGTGAATTTTGACGAAAACATAAGCCGGAGGCACAAGTCATATACAGAAGATGCGATTGACTTCATGAAAAATTCGCCTGATGGCAAATATGACCTTATTATTGTTGACCCGCCCGCTTTTGCCAAGCATAGAGGAGCATTGGACAATGCTCTGAGAGCATATAAAAGACTTAATGCATCGGCAATCGAGAAAATAGCCAGGTCTGGCATAGTTTTTACATTCAGTTGTTCGCAGGCTGTTGACAAACAGGCATTCGCACTGGCGGTGTTCTCTGCAGCAGCACAGACCGGACGCAAGGTCAGGATCATAGGAAGGCTCACGCAGCCGGCAGACCATCCGGTTAATATATATCATCCAGAGGGAGAGTATCTTAAAGGACTTGCATTATACGTTGAATAGCTAATACAATATGAACGGAAATATAATGAATACCGAATCTTTCAGGTTCTGCCCCATAGCAGGGGAGCAGGCAAGAATCATTGATTGGATACTTACAGGTCTTGAGGAAAAAGTTGACAGCACTGTCTTCTTCAATGTGAATCTGGCAGTTGAAGAGGTTGTGGAAAATGTGGTTTCATACGCATACAAAGACGGAAACGGTTTCCTGGAGGCAAGTAAGGAAATAACAGACAACGGAACACTGCGCATCATGATCAAGGACGGAGGAATCAAATTCAATCCTTTGGAAAAGGATGACCCTGACATAACTCTTTCTGCAGAAGAAAGGGAAATTGGAGGTCAAGTCGGATCGTAGCCATGTCGTTCTGTGA
>JAZRWT010000150.1:0-5464 GCA_045599845.1 Candidatus Egerieisoma sp.
TCGTTCAGCTTGCGCTCGACTTCCTCCAGAAACTCCTGCGTGATGTTCGTGAAGTCAGAGCCCTTTGGGATGTACTGGCGGATGAGTCCGTTGGTGTTCTCGTTAGCACCACGCTCCCAAGACCTTTAATAACTTTGCATGTTCTTTGAATAGTAAAAAGTAATTTTAAAAATTATAGTTATGGAATCCAAAAAGCAATTTCGCAAATTAAACGATGACGAATTGGAGCAGTGTGTCGGTGGCATTAATCCTTTTGAACATTGTGAAAATACACCTACTCCAGGTGGTGATGGTCCTATGCCTGAAAAAAGATGCCATGGTTTACTATAACAAAGGGATTATGTGATTTACTGTGAGCCTGCATACCAGAATCATAATGGAGCGTGCCCCGGCGAGCACCTCCATTTTGTTTTCTATCACTGGCTCGTTCCCTGCATCAAATATATCTTCAGGCTCCGGCATTGAAGTATTCACAGCAACTCTCCATTTCATTCCCTGAGGCATGGCCGGCAATTCAAAGGTATGCGCTTCCCAATGCATGTTCATTATTACATAGATGAACGCATTGTCATTTGTGTTCTTTGAATTCAATGATTCCGTACAACAATTGACAAGCATTCCAAGACAGAGACCCCCGTTGTTGCTGCTTTCATCCCAGGCCTTGCACCCATGCCATGACAGATCAGGATAAGCATTTGATTCACAAGTCTTATATTTATAATGCTCAGTGCTTGAAAGAACAGGATGGGCCTTTCTGAAAGCAATCATCTTTTTGAAGAATCTGTGAATCCGGGCATTCCTTTCCAGATCTTCCCATTCCACCCGCGACAGTTCATTATCCTGACAATAGGCATTGTTGTTTCCTCTCTGTGAATTGCCGATTTCATCCCCGGCAAGAATCATAGGTATTCCCCTGCTTACCATAAGAATGGCTATGAAGTTCTTGATTTGCCTTTTTCTCAGATTGTTCACTTCTCTCAAGCGCTCCGAATCACCGCTGACTCCGCATGAAGTGAGCATTTCATCGGTGATGCTACCCTCGTAGCCGCAATTCCAGCTGAAGTTTTCGTCTGAACCGTCCCTGCCTCCTTCACCATTGGCCTGATTGTGCTTTGAATTGTAACTCACAAGGTCCATGAGCGTAAAACCATCGTGTGCCGTTATAAAGTTCACGGAAGCCCTGCTCCCCCTGCCCTGCCCTGCATACAGGTCAGGTGAACCGCAAAGGGATTCCTTGAGATTCCATAACACACTTCCATCACCTTTCACGAATCTTCTTATTGTATCCCTGTAACGCCCGTTCCACTCGCTCCAAGGATTTTTATGGTATGATGGTTTAAAATTAAATGCTGATTCATCCTGGCAACTATGCTTTGTACCATGGTCAACGGCACTTCCACAATCAATTTCGTCTCCGAAGGTTCCCAGTTGATACAAACCTGCGGCATCCCAAGGCTCTGCAAGGAGTTTCACTTTTGAAAGTGCAGGATGAGCGGAAATCTCTTTCACAATAACAGAGCTGTTGTCTTCAGGACAATTACAGGAGCTGGGTGAATGTCTGTAGAAGACCGATGCCAGATCGAACCTGAAACCATCTATGTGGAACTCGCAAGCCCAGTAGCAAAGACTGTCAAGTATCATCTTCCTTGCAAATTCACCATTGCAGTCAATTGTGTTGTGACAACCTGTATAATCCACATACTCACCGTTTTGTGAAAGCATATAATAGGATTTGTTGTCAATGCCCCTGTAACTGATGTACTCCCCGTTCCTGTCATATTCCGGACTGTGATTATAAACCATGTCAAGAATCACTTCAATACTGGCAGCGTGCATTTTCTTTACGAAATCCTTGAGATTGGATATCTTCTCCTTTGCCGTGGCTCCATTCAGATATGAAGATTTTGGAGCAAAGTATCCTATTGAATTATAGCCCCATACATTGTGCAGCCTTTCTCCGGTAGGAGCAGAATATTTGCAGTCAAGTTCATCGAATTCAAAAATTGGAAGCAGTTCAACGCAGTTCACGCCCAAATCCTTGAGATATGGTATTTTCGCAAGCAAGGCATCCAATTTGCCACACAGGGCCGCATCTTTTTCCCCCGAACTGAAATTGTGAACGTTCAACTCATAAATCACCAGCTTCGAATCCTCTATTCCAGGCCTTTTTTCGTCTTCCCAGTCATACTTCCCATCCACTATGGCAGAAAGCACCACTCTCCTTCCTTTTTCATCCACCTGCGATAGTTCCGCCCATTCATCGAACCCGCAGTACATCCTGGAATATGGATCGGCAAGAAGCCTGCTGCTGTCAAACAAGTGACCTTCCTGTGGGGTGAATGGACCATCGCAAGTGTAAGAATAAAGGAAATTTTCATAGTCAAGTCCTTTAATGAAAATTGCAAAGCAGTCATTGAAGCGGAAGGATTCCGGTATTTCTATTGATGCTGCGGCCTCTTTAACCGTAATGGCCTGCCTGTTTGATGCTAAATGAGCTATGTGGCCTGATTCGAACAAATGCAGGGTGCAGGATGAAGCGTATTTTGAACGGAGGGCGAAATTCACGCCTCCTTCCATGACTGTTGCTCCTGGCAATGAAGGATTCCCTGCCTTGAACTTGAATTTATGAATTTCATTTGCTTTCATATAATTGCAAAATTAATCTTATTTTTGTGTAAAAGATTTTTCAGTTAAAAAGTTATGGGAAAAAGCACTTATAAATGGTCATTCTGCAATGTTGGCGGAATGAGCCGAATCAAAATTGACAAGGGAGAGGATTTGAAGCACCTTGGAGAACTTGACCAGAAACTGTGGACAGTATTGAGCTGCCCTGCATCGGGGCTTGAATTCAATGCCAGGGCACTTGATATTCTTGATTGTGACAAAGACGGCAGAATCCACGCCAATGAAGTGATTGCAGCAGCAAAATGGCTCACTGGAGCCATTACAGATCCAGACAGGATCCTTGGCGGTGAAAGCAGCCTGGAATTGACTCTTTTCAATGAAAAGGATTCCGCAGGAGCTGAACTTAAAGCCAGCGCGCTTAAGGTATTCGAACTTATAGGCGAAAATAAAAAGGCAATATCGCTTGAAGACATTGATGCTGCAATAAAGATTCTTGCAGACAAGGCAGGCCAGGATGCCAGGAGTGAAGCTGTTCTTCCGTACGGAGAGAATTCGGATGCAGTTCTCGATGCAGTGAATGCCCTCAGGGCAAAAGTCAACGATTATTTCATTCGTTGCTCACTCGTTGAGTTCAACAACGCCAGCCTTGAGAAGCTCGACGTTTCTGCTGAAAGAATAGGTCTTCTTGCTGAAAAGGACACAAATACATGCTGGGATGAAATTGCATCCTATCCTCTGACTCAGATTTCAAAGGACGGATTGCTTCCAATGAACCAGCCTGTAAACCCTGCATGGGTCTCACAGTTCAAGACACTCAAGGAAATGGCCGTAGCTGTGGATTATCCTGGTGCCACTGCCATTGACAAAGCGCAATGGAATGCCATTGAAGCAAAAGTTGGTGCATACTCAGCCTGGAAGGAAGAGATTGCCAAGAATGCAAATTCCTTCAATGAAGCCAAGGAGGCTGAGGCAAAGGCTATTGGCAAACTTGCCGATTTTGTTGTTCTGTATGAACATTTCTATCATTTCCTCAGGAACTATGTTACCTTCAATGATTTCTATTCACGCAAGAGTGATATGAAGTCAATGTTCCAGGCAGGAGAACTTTATATAGACCAGAGGTGCTGTGAACTTTGTATAAAGGTGAACGACATGGGCAAACAGCTTGAATCCGCTGAGCTGAGCGGGATGTTCCTCGTTTACTGCAAATGCGTGAACAAGCTCACAGGGGCTGACATGATGATTGCCGCAGCGGTTACCAACGGTGATTTGAACAATCTCAGACCTGGCAAGAACGGTCTGTTCTATGACAGGCAGGGCAATGACTGGGATGCAACCATAACGAATATCATAATCAATCCTATCAGCATAAAACAGGCATTCTGGATGCCTTACAAACGTCTGTGGAACTGGATTACAGAAAAATTGAACAATTCGGCAAAAGAAAAGGAGGAAGCCTCAGTATCTTCACTCATTTCAAATACTGAAACCGTTTCAGCCAATGTTGCGGAAGGTCAGGCTCCTGCTCCTAAGGCTCCGTTCGACATAGCAAAGTTTGCAGGTATTTTTGCAGCCATAGGTCTCGCTTTGGGATTCATTGCATCAGCTGTAACCGGGCTTCTGGATTACCTCAAGACACCTTGGTTCGCCCCGTTCCTGTTTATCATTGGAATCATTGTTGTAATCTCAGGACCTTCAATGTTCCTTGCATGGACAAAGCTCAGGAAACGCAATCTCGCACCTATTCTCAATGCCAATGGCTGGGCTCTGAATGCCGCTGCATTGATAAAGATAAAATTCGGTGCTACGCTCACCACAGAAGCTGTATATCCTAAACTTCAGCTGATTGACCCTGAAGTGGCAAAGAAAATGCGCAGGAACAGAAGGAAACGCATCTTCTGGTTCATAACTATAATTGTTGTGATTCTTGCCATAGTATTCGCATGGCTTTGGTTCACAGGCAGAATATGCAGCATCTGGTGCTGGATGCAGGAGCTGCCAGGACGATTCAGGTTTTAATCTTCAGCCAATTTCAACAGATCCTCATCCGCTTTTATTTTGCGGATGAGGGTTTTTATTATAGTATCCAGCTTGCTGCCTTTGCTGTAATCGGCAGGACACCAGAAATTGACCCTGTTCTGCTTGAAAAGTTTCTTTGCTATTTTTTCTTTCTTGGCATTGTCAGGCTCGTACACTGCCAGTGAAGTTCCGCCAAGCTGCTTTACCATCTTCATGCAAGGGACATCTGTTTCTCCATCGCCAAAGTAAATCATATTGCTGAATTTCACTCTTTTATCTTCGTCCGGCATGGATTCGTTTATGAGCACTGAGTCACTGATACTGAATATGCCTTTGTTTATTTTATAGAGGAACTGTGTCTTGTTGGTGTAGTTGATGGCGGAAGCCGGCCATATGGCATCTCCTTCTTCATTATAATAGTAACTGCTCGCAAATATGGCCTTGAATTTGTCCGCTATGGCAGTTCCATCTATTATTTCCTTCATTCCTGAAGAATTGATATAGTGCTCAACTATCACGCCGTTTTCCTTGCCATATTCGCAAGTTCTATTGAACCAATCATTCACGCCTTTGAAAAATTGCACACTGCGCCCGTATTCTGTAAAAGCCTCACGTCTTATTGACAAACCCTTCTCCTTGGCTTTCTGGAGCATGTACAGCATATATACGAGTACATTGTCAGAATCCTGGGATTCAGCCATAAGCTGTGTATGTCCCCAGAAGTCCGATATTTCCTGTCCAACATCAGGGATAAATGAGAACTCCTGCATGTTGCCAGGTGCCAGAGTTCCGTCAAAATCATATACAAGAGCAACAATAG
>JAZRWT010000151.1:0-14909 GCA_045599845.1 Candidatus Egerieisoma sp.
ACAAGGTGACAAGTCATCGAACTTACCGTATGACCATTATGACGATAATTTGACATACAGCAAAGGTAGACAACATTTTTATAGAAACTAAAGTAGACGCAATGAATTGCGTGGATTTAACCCCTTATTGGATATTAAAAACTATTTGCTTCCGTAAAGCACAGGGTTCAGAGAAGGATCGTTGTACATCTTCATCTGCTTGTAAACTTTCATGTATTTGGCTCCCGCCTCAATGTCGGCCAGGAGCTGGTCAATTGCCGTTGAGAGATCCTTGCGCTGCTCCAGGAGCACAGCCAGTTTCTTTGAACAGGAAGCTATGTGTTCTTCTGAGGCATCTTTTCTGTTGACCTGCTCCTGCATGTGGTAAATCTTAAGAGCCAGGATTGAAAGGCGGTCAATGGCCCATGCAGGTGATTCGGTGTTTATTGTGGCGTTCGGAGCAATTGCAACGTCCTTGTATTTATCGAGCCAGTAGCTGTCTATCAGCTCAACAAGGTCTGTTCTGTCCTGATTTGACTTGTCAATTCTTCTTTTTATAAGAAGAGCCTCCTCAGGTTTGATTTCAGGATCCCTGATTATGTCTTCAAGATGCCACTGAACGGTATCTATCCAGTTCTTCAGGTAAAGGTAGAATTCTATGCTCTTTACTTCGTAAGGATTGTTGATAGGAGAATCAACATTATCTGTTTTGTGATAATCGTTTATGCACTGCTCGAAAATAGCGTTGCTCTTTGCTGTAAATTCCATAATATTGAGTTTTTATTTTATTCTTTTAACTACCATGGCGGCCCATTCCTTGAGAGTGTCTTTCTGTTCATTGGAAAGGCTGCTGCCATCGAGAAGTTCCAGAGCCTGCCTGTAATATGCATTTATGGCCTCCTGCGCCCTCTCCTTCACACCCAGTTCCTTGTACAGTGCCTTGAAACCTTCAATTTTCTCGCCTCCACGGCTGCCGTTCATTGCCAGGAGTTCCTGGAAGCGCGGCTGCATGTCAGGGGTCACCATCCTGAAAGTATCTACAAGAAGCCAGGTTTTCTTGTCGTTGAGTATGTCTCCGCCAATGGCTTTCCCAAAAATATGCTCGTCTCCAAAGGTATCAAAGTAATCGTCCTGAATCTGGAAGGCTATTCCCAGAAGGTATGCGAACTTGTATATCAGATTCACGTTCTTTTCGGACGCCCCGCCCATGATTGCGCCTATTGCTGCGGAAGCAGCTATGAGAACGGCCGTCTTGAGGCCTATCATTGCAATGTAATCCTCCATTGTTATGAAAGGAAGATTCTCAAAATTCATATCGTACTGCTGGCCCTCGCATACCTGTGCGGCGGTTTCTGAAAAGAGATTCAATATCTGCGGAAGATACTCCTGCCTGCACTGGCTTATGAGCGAATATGCCTTTATGCTCATGACATCGCCTGAAAGAATGGCAACGTTACTGTTCCATTTCTTATACACAGTTGGCTGACCTCTGCGTATTTCGGCCTTGTCCATTATGTCATCGTGAATGAGTGTGAAAGCATGGAATATCTCAAGAGCTATGGCAGGTTTGATATCCTGACTTTCAAGATTGTCCTTGAACAAGGAGCATACCATAAGAGCGGTTACCGGACGCAGACGTTTTCCACCTATTGACATCATATAACTCATTGGAGCATACAGTTCCTTGGGGTCATTATGACATTCAAACTCCACAAGAGCCTTCTCTACTATTTCTTTTATCTCGTTTATATTATACATATTGCAAATATAATCAATTTTTCAACTTGGCGCTGCGGGTCCAGACTACAAGGCCATTCACGGCATTGGCAAAATAGAACACCCACATCAGGAATACAACCCCTGCGTGAGGCGTGCCGTTGTACCATAACCATGCCCACATCACAACGCTTACAAAATCAACAAGAACCCAGAGTATCCACTGCTCCATGAATGCCTTTACCATAAGGAACATTGCAACTATTGAGAACACTGTTGTAAAAGAATCCTTGTATGGCTGCGGATCTGCTGTAAAGCGGCTCAGGATATATCCGCACAGCAGAGTGGCAACAATGCTTGCTGAAAACATCATTGTCCTCCCCCAATGTGTCATGAAACGTGCAGACACCCTTGAGTTGGTCTTTTGGGCATCTGCGTTGCGCTCACGCCTTCCCAGCCACATCACCCAGCCTATTATGTTCATTGGAAAATAATACAGAAGGTTGAGCACAGCATCGCCATACACTCTTGCCTTGTACGAAATGTACCCGTACAAAAGCACATTCACTATTCCAAAAGGATAGTTCCATATGCTCCTCTTTGCCACGAGAACAACACACACCACCCCGGAAATGCTGGCGGCTGTACCCAGCATGTCCAATTCATTCACATTGCTTAGAAGCGAAGTGAATATTATACCAATAATAAGGAACCAGTCAAACCAGTTCAAGGTTGAATTTTTCATTCCAGTGAAATATTGAACAGTACTTCAAATAAATTGCTTCCTCCTTTGAAAATCCTTCTGGAATATCTCATTCCAATGCTGGCAGGATATCCTACGCTTAAGTAATAACCATCGAGATAAGCCTCTAAACCAAAAGAACTTATGTTGGTCCAATGCTTGCCAAAAGCCCTGAACTCCTTGCTGCCTGTATTATATGAGGATATTCCCGCCATATCAAGAAAAGGAACGAGTCTTGCGCGTCTTCCATACAACAACCACCATATATTGAAATCTCCCAGATGTATTGGAATCTGCCAATCGAAAGACAGCTTGAAATAATGTTCCCCGTGCATTGAAGGATATCCCCTTGGCATGGAAACTGTATTGCCCATATAAAACAATTTTCCATCAACGTACTGTTTCTGATAGTCCGCACTGAATCTTATTCCATCAACGTAGCTTACACCTGGGAAATATGCGTAAGCGGACATGGACATTTGCGAGGCAAAGAACATAGAATGCACAGGTGCGAATTTGGTGAAGAACTTGAATCCTCCTCCCCATTTCGGGAATATGGCGCTCTTGGACATTTTTCTGGTCTTGTACACCGTGAATCCTGCAAGCATTTCGTGATCAAGATATTTGACATCCTCAAGATCATAATACTTGTTGTTATTGAAAGAATAGGAAACTTGAGGTATGAAACCTGAATTCCAGCCTCCCTTGCTGAAATTGAATGGAATATAAACGCTGGCCTTGAGTTGGAAAAGATGTCCGCAGGCGCTCCCTTCAATAACATCATATACGCCTTTCCTCTCTTCCGAAGGTTTGAGTGAATACTCGAACCTTTTGTCATAATTATAGTCTGCTTCTACTTTCAAGACAGGATACAACCCCGTATATTCCATCATGAAATGCCCGCCATGATAACCCGGCTTGTATGAATAGCCAAGAAGTGATACCAGTGTTCCAAGTTTGTTCTGTGAAAGTACAGTGGCACCCAGGGCGGCTTTTGTCTGATTGGATTCCCCTGAGCTGTTCATTATCCTGTCAGGATTGAAATACAGCGGAGCCCAGGAGTGAACATTGAACAGATGGGAAAACTTATGATATCTTTTCGTTTCATATTCCACCTGCGATGGCTTTTCATAATCTTTCTTATAAAGTTCAATGGTGGCCTCGCTGGCGGCATCCCATACTCTTGAAGCAAATATTGTGCTGTCACGCACAGGCATTGAGGCAACATCCACTTCAGTATATACAGGTTCATAGCCGTCTGAGGTGAGATTGGAATAGTAAACCCTCCCGTCAGGGGCAGAAACAGGATGATGGGCACCGAAACGGGAGTTCGTAACTCTGTGAGCCAATTGCATTATTGATGTCTGCCCATCCGGTGCCAGATGCAGCAGATCGGAGGTGCGTATGCAGTATATATTGCTCACCCCGTCGAAATCGGATTCGAAATATATTGCCCCGTTGCTATGGGAAAGTGATGAAACACTTGAGTACGTATAACCGGAAACTCTGTCCCAGACATTCCCGTCATGTTCATACAATTGCCCGCCGGCAAGAAGGCTGTCTGCGTTCACCCTGTAGAAAGCCACTCCGTTTATATCTGTTCCAAGCGCATATATATACTGATTGCACCAGATGCTCCCGGTAAGCTGCACACTTGACGAAGGAGGGCATATCTCAAGCAATTCTTCATGTGTATCAGTGCTTATGAGCTCTATGCTTGTCTTGTTCTGTATATCATACCTTATGGCTGAAATCATGGTGCCGCTGTCATTTGGCATTGGATTGAAAATACGGTCTGCAAATGTAATCTGACTGAATTTCCTGGTTTTAAGATCCATCATGTATATATTGGAATTCGTCTTGTGAACCCAACGTGCGGAAGGACTGATCTCAGACCACACTATGAATTTTCCATTACCCTTGATCTGGCTTGTATTTGATGAAAATGCCCTTATATTCTTCTCTATGCCTTTATGCTCCTTTATGAATTCAGCATTGTCACTTACAAGGACAAGTGAAGTTGGCTGAGCGTATCCGGATTTGATATAGAACACAGAATCCTGAGAAACAATCACTGGAGAAGAATAACTTTGATAGAACTTACTATGACGATGTGGCAGATTGTTCACCTCCGTGAACTCCCTGGACTGATAATCCTCCCTCCACCTGTTTCCGAACCAATCCATTGCATTATTGAAGTAGATGTCATAATTGGGCTGGTTTATGAATTCATTGTACGCAACAAGGTCAGCATAAGGATTGAAGAAATGCCTTGCCATATAACGCAACAGATTACCTGAGAGCTTCCTGTTGCCGGTCACAGCGTGCGAGAAAGCGGTGTGCACATAACCGTATTCATAAATGCTTGGCGAGTATTTCCGGAATGAACCGTACCTCCATTGAACCCTGTTCCTTTTGTCGCCGCTTAGATATGAAGCTCTGTAATGTTCCAGAAATTCGGCGCTTCTTCCTCTCCCTGACGGTGAAAGAAGGGTTTCCCTGTAAACGGCATCACCTTCAAGGAAATATTGGCCTGCATAAAATCCTGCAGCGAAACCTGCCGCCATCTGGCCGCACAGCACATAGAACAACTTCATGTTCTTGCCTGTGAAATGTTCCATCTGGCCCACGTGCGCACTTTCGTGAAGCACCAGCTGCAAATCCCAAGGCATTGAAAGGGAAGCATCCGCCTGAGGAGTGGTATAAAGTTCCATACGCTTGGGCGCCCAGCTTACAACTCCGTTGCTGTTGAGATTGTAAGGATGAAGTACAACCTCTATAGGTTCGGGATTTAATTCAAGCCCGTCCAATATCTGAGAACGGCGGCTTTCAAGGAGCCAGCTGTACTGATGTGCAAGGGAATCTATCTCCTGTGGGTAAACTACTCTGTAATTGGGGGTTGTTATGACATTCCACTTCAGCCTGGCAGGATCATCGCCGGAACTGAAGAACTGCGCACGGCCGTTCAGGCAGCATGCCAGCATAAGAATTATCATGATAAACTTTCTCATGGCACAGGATCGTAACCGCTGCCACCCCATGGATGACAACGCAGAATTCGTTTTACTGCAAGATACAATCCTTTGAAAGGACCATATTTTTTCAAGGCTGTTATTGCATACTGCGAGCATGTTGGAGTGAAACGGCATGCAGGCGGTTTCAATGGCGAAATGCAAACCTGATAGAAACGTATCAGCAGCAAAAATGGAAAGGATGCGAGCTTTTTCAAAAAATCCATGGCTTTCATTGCTGCTTCAATTGGTTCAATATTCCACAGACTCCATTGCAGACAGCCTGATAGTCCAACAACGTCCTGGCCACATATATGAAAAGGATATGGTATGAAAAACCTTCTTCAAGCAAGTTTCTGTTCAGGCGGTAGGACTCGCGTGTCCTTCTTTTCACAAGATTCCTGTCAACCGCATGTTTGAATATTTTCTTGGGAACGGAAATCACAATGGCATTGCCTGAGTGCAATTCCGGTGGAAGCGTTCTCACAATGGCCTTGAAAGGATAGCAGAATACATGTCTTCCGTCCTTGAGCAAGGTTTCAATCTCCTTCTTGGAGCTCAAACGTTCTTTTTTCTTGAATTCAAACAAGGGCATTCGATTCAGCTTCAGGAGAACTGCTCCATTTCATTCATTGAGATATCAAAACGCTTGTAAATGGCCTCCTTGTCCGGATAATCCTTAAGAAGAGTGTCTATCTCAGACTTTGGCAAATCATTGGTGTCAAGAAGAATGAGACCATCAACGCAATTGTTGAAATCAGGATCTACATTGTAGTCTATAATGCGGCAGTTTATTTTGAGATATTTCTTCAGCAGGGTTGGCAAACGGTATTTCCCATTGCTTGACCGGCTAAGAAAACGATCGAACTTCTCCAAAGATGAACTCTTTGTTACAAGCAGATGCTCGGGATTAACTCTTAAATAATCAGGGACAAACGGAGTTTTTGGATCCATACTGCTGGCAAACTGCTCTGCAGAGTGCATCTTCCGCAGATAATATATCATTATGCTCCTGTAGAATATAGGATACCATGAACTAATGCTCACTGGACCTACAAGGTATTTTATTTCCGGATATTTTATTACGGTAAGCAGAAGACCTTTAAGCAGAAGCATGAGGGCAAGGGCATCTTTCTGATATTCAACGGAAACAAAGGAACGGCCCAGTTCTATGGCCCTTACCAGCTGCGTTATGAAATCCCTCTTGTAACGGAACAGGGAATCGGAGTAAAGTCCGGCAAGACCGTATTTCTGTATTATCTCACGGCCGAATCCCAAACGGTATGCCCCTATGATTGTATGTTTCTCCTCATCCCATAGGAACAGATGCTTGTAGTAAGTATCATATTTGTCCGTATCCATGGCAGTTCCTGTTCCTTCACCAACGGCCCTGAAAGCTATTTCACGCCTTATGGCAATCTCGCGCATGAGAACAGGAATGTCTGAATAATCAACAAGGTAGCCTGAATAATTGTAAACCTTGAAAAGCTTGCACTTCTCAATTGACCTGAGCTCTGCATCTATGGCCTCTATCCCGGCCGACTCGGCAACTTTGGTTGTGTAGCTTACATGCTGGAGCTTGTCTGAATTCCTGTCTATATTCGCTTCAAGAGCATAGGTCCTGTTCCTTAAGTAATTGCCCAATGCTTCAAGATTAGGGCACTCCGATATTTCGGTAATTGGAATAGGTGTTCCGAATCTTACAGATATCGTTTTGTTCTTCTTGTTGGAAAGTTCGTGAGGAAGCCTTATGGTGCGGAGCATTGGATGAACCTTGCCAAGAATATGGAAAAGATTCGAGTTCTGACCATCGAAATAAATTGGCACAACAGGAACCCCGCTCTTCTTTATGAGCTTGATTATTGAAGACTGCCACAGAGGGTCCTTCACAACATGCTCGTCATTTTTGTTAGATGAAACCTCGCCTGCCGGAAAGAGTCCCAGACAACCTCCGTTCTGCAAATGCTGCACGGCCATCTGGATTCCTTTTATACTGCTGTATATGCTGCTGTTGGAAAAAGGATTCACAGGCAGGAAATTGTCCGTGAGGTTTGGTATGTATGAAAGTATGAAGTTGGTGAGAATCTTGATATCAGGTCTTATCTTACCTATCAGGCTCAACATTATCACACCGTCAACCGCGCCGAAAGGATGGTTGGAAGTTATTATGAAAGGTTTGTCGGTTGGAATGTTAGCCAGCTCGCTCTCATTCAAATCAACTGTGATATTGAGCCTCTCAAGCAGTTTGTCCGCAAAATCAACGCCCATGTAGTCACCTATGGGAGCGTAAATTCTATTAATCCTGTTCAAGCCAAGAATGGACATCAAAGCCCTTGCGGCAATATCCCCAAAAATGCCTTTTCCGTGAATGGCAGTCTTGATTTGGGAATTATTGATTAATTTTGTTGCCATAACATATATTTTGGTCAAGAATGCAAATATAAACAAAATATGGAAATCAAGGATAAAATAGCCTTACTTCCTCATTTACCAGGAGTTTACAGATATCTCGATTCAAATGGTACTGTAATTTATGTTGGCAAGGCCAAGGACCTGTTCAAGAGGGTATCCCAATACTTCGTTGACCCACAAAGACTTAACACCAAAACACGCATTCTTGTATCAAAAATAGCAGACCTGCGCTACACAGTGGTTTCCTCTGAAAGCGATGCCCTGCTGCTTGAAAACAACCTTATCAAACAATACCAGCCCAGATACAACATCCTGCTCAAGGACAGCAAAACCTACCCTTGGCTTTGTATAAAGAACGAAACTTTTCCAAGAGTGTTCCTCACCCGCCACTTCATAAAGGACGGGTCCAAATATTTCGGTCCATACAGTTCTGTTTCCCACGCCAGACAACTTGTTGACCTCATATATTCACTTTATCCGCTACGTACCTGCTCAATGAAGCTCAACAGTGCGGACATTGGAAAGGGCAAGTATAAAGTCTGCCTGAAATTCCATATAGGCAAATGCAAGGCTCCATGCACCGGTGCCGTGAGTGAAGAAGAATATGACATCTGGATAAGCAACATAATGTCTGTGCTCAAAGGAGACTGCTCCGCTCTTGAGAAGGATTATAAGACTAAAATGATGGAGGCTGCCGGAAAAATGGAATTCGAACTGGCACAAAGCTATAAGGAAAAGCTCCAGTTGCTGGGAGCTCATGGCAACCGTTCCATAATAGTGCATCCTTCCATAACCAACGTTGATGTTTTCTCCATTGCAATCCAGGATTTCAAGGCCTTTGGAAACTATTTCAGAGTAAGCAACGGATGCATAGTCCAAGCCTTGAACCTTGAAATGAAACTCAATATTGAAGAAGAGAAGGAGGAAGTGCTTGCCCGTTTCATTTCAGGCATATACAACATTCTTTGCGAAAGTTCCCCGCTGGAAGATTCATCTGAAAACACAGAAGACTTCCGCCGCGTTGCCGCTCAGGAGATTCTTGTACCTTTTCCACCTGCGATGGTATTGGAAGGCAGCCAGATTCACGTTCCTGCCAAAGGAGACAAACTGGCTCTGCTGGAACTTTGCACCAAAAATGCCAATGCCTTCAGATTCGTAAGACTGAAGCAGGAAACAGAAGTGATTGAAGAGAAAGTCAGGAGCATTTCCCCTGCAGTGGAACAGCTGCAGTCAGACCTTGGAATGAGTCAGCTTCCAATGCACATAGAATGCTTTGACAACTCTAACATTCAGGGAACCAACCCTGTTGCGGCCTGCGTGGTGTTCAAGAACGGAGCACCTTCAAAGAAGGACTACAGGCATTTCCTGATAAAGACAGTTACCGGAGCAAATGATTTCGCATCCATGTACGAAGTGGTTACACGCCGCTACCGCAGACTGCTTGATGAAGACCAGCCGCTGCCGCAACTTATTGTCATAGATGGTGGCAAAGGACAGGTGCATTTCGCTCTCAATGCTTTGAACGATCTTGGGCTCAACGGACGCATAAAACTCATTGGCATTGCGGAAAGACTTGAGGAACTGATAATACCTGGGGAAAGCAACAGCCTAATAATGAGCAAGAATTCTCTTTCTCTCAAACTCATAATGCAGCTCAGGGACGAAGCCCACCGTTTTGGAATCACCCATCACCGTAACAGAAGAAGCAAAGGACAGACCTCAACTGCATTGAGTTCAATAAAAGGCATAGGTCCTGCATCCCAGCAAAAACTGCTCAAGGCTTTCGGAAGCTACAAGCGGATAATGGAAGCAAGCCCGGAATCACTGCTGGCTGCAGTTGGTTCCAGGCTTGCCAATATAATTGAGAATTACCGCAAGGTAAATTCGCCTAATCCTCATAGTACTCCTTCAGAGGAGCAAGATATCTATCAATAGTGTCGGAGATTTCCTGAGCTTTGGCTATGTTTCCGCTCTCCTTGAAAGCTTCCTCAAGATATGTGAGATATACAAAACACTGCTGTATGCCGTCTGCGGAAATGAAATCGCCGCGTACCATCTGAGAGAACAGATCTATTCCAAGAAGTGTCTCCTCTATGAACTCATCGGCAAGCTTTTCCGCCTTTTCATTGGCATTCATGTTCAGATACAAGCATATGGCATTAAGTACAGCCTTATCGTTCTCATTGCTTATTGCAACATTGTTCAATGGAAGTGACTTGGAAGGGAAACGCTCCTGCATTTTGTCAAGCACGGCCATTGCCTTGTCCATCTTGCCTGCGGCAAAAAGTCCTTCGGCAATATTGGTATGCAGATTCCTGTAACTTACAAGAGTATTGAATGACAATATATGCTGATAATCGTAATTAAGTTCCGTATTGGCAAAATTGTCAAATCTGTACTTGTTCATCACCATGTCATACATTGCGTCTTCATCCATGAAAGCATCCTGCTCCTCGCTCTTATGACGTATAGGAACGAACTTGTAAGCCATGCCGTTATACATAAGGTAATCCTTGATTCCCATATTTATGTCTCCACCTTTCTGAAAGATATACAAAGGTCTGTCCCAATTGTAGTTTGAAAGCAGGTCAAGCATCATGAGCTCCGTTTTGTCAAGATATCTCTTGCCCTTGGAAATGCTCAACTTTATGGTATCCGGAACCATATCCATGTATTTTTCAGGAACAATCTTATATTTTCTCACATTTTCCTTGTTTACAGGCAGAAGGAATTCGTGGGCTGCAATATAGTTGTACATGTTGCCGTCCTCAAGCCTCACAGCTGCCTCAGGACTCTTGAATATGCGCATTATGTCCTGTAACAGCACAGGCTTGTCAAACCTGTCTATTATGTAAACTATGTCATTCACTCCGTAGAAATACTGTTTTCTGTCAAGTGAGAAAGGTATAGGATCACTTTCGTACTGTTTATACCTCATCTGGTTTATATACCAGTCCGTTCCGAGCAAGGATGTGTTCAGCACCCTTATGTCGGTTCTGGTGTTTTCAACCTCCTGGCTGTACCACAATGGGAAAGTATCGTTGTCACCGTGAGTTACAACCATTGCATTCTCATCACAGGTATTAAGATAATTCCATGCAAGATCCCTTACGAAGTAACGTCCGCTCCTGTCATGGTCATCCCAGGTCTGGCTGACCATCTGCAGTGGAACAAGAAGACATAGAACCGAAGCAATGGCTGCACAGGCCTTTCTGTTGTTCATGACTTTGCCCAGAAGCTGCTCCAACCATAACACTGCAAAACCTATCCATATGGTGAATGCATAGAATGAACCTGCATAGGCATAGTCCCTCTCCCTTGGCTGGTAAGGTGTCTGGTTAAGGTAAAGGACAATGGCTATTCCCGTGAGCACGAACAGAAGCATTGTTATCACCCAGTTCCTGCCATCGTACTTGAGCTGGAAGAAGAAACCGAGCAGGCCGAGCAGCAGCGGAAGCAAATAGAAATGATTCTTTGCTTTGTTGTGCACAAGATAATCAGGACCAATGCTCTGGTCCCCCAAACGCGCCTTGTCAATGAAATTTATACCACACTCCCAGTTGCCTTTGAGAGGATCCCCTGGAATTTGGGCCTGCAAGTCATTCTGTCTTCCGGCAAAATTCCACATGAAGTATCGCATGTACATGAAATCAAGCTGGTAATCAAGGAAATATCTGAGATTTGCCCCCATCGTAGGCTTAGGATGCTTGGCATCGGCCAATCTCGTTCCCTTGCCTTCTGTGTACATCTGATAGAAAGACACGTATTGGTCTCCTGAACCGGAATTGAACATTCTTGGGAAAAGCATCTTTGATTCCGAAGTATAAACAGGCTCCACAGGAGAAGGCACTTCCAGATACTTGCCGCCATAAACGTTCCAATATGTGCTTTCTTTTGTATCCACCCAAGGAGAAGCGAATGTCTGGCCATATATCAAAGGAGTTTTTCCGTACTGCTCCCTGCCAATGTATCTGAGCAGGGTGAAAGGATTGTCAGGATGGTTCTCATTGGTAGGAGTATTGGCTGATGCGCGTATCACAACAACAACCATGGTTGAATAACCTATCAACAGAACTCCCACGCACAATGCTATTGTGTTTTTCACAACCTTGCCCTGTTTGTAAGTACGGAACACATACCAGAAAACTGCTGCAAGAAGAGCAAGCAGGAAAATTGCAGCCCCGGTATTGTAAGGCAAGCCAAGGGTGTTCACGCTGAACAGATCAACGTATGCAGCCATCTTAGGAACAATTGGCATTATACCGAACAATATGGCGGCCAGAATCACTGCAGAAACTATGAACATGCCAACACAGCTCTTGACACTCGTGTTCTCCCTCTTTCTGAAATACCAGATGAATACCAGTGCAGGTATTGCAAGCAGGTTGAGCAGATGCACACCTATTGACAGACCCATAAGGAAAGCTATGAGAACCAACCAGCGGTTTGCATATCTGCTTTCCGCGCAATCCTCCCATTTGAGCATTGCCCAGAATACCACAGCCGTGAACAGCGATGACATTGCATAAACCTCGGCTTCAACAGCAGAGAACCAGAACGTATCTGACCAGCAATATGCAAGTGAACCTACGGCAGCTGCTCCGATAACTGAAACGGCCCCTGAAACAGGTATGTGTCCATTTGCATCGAACCATTTTGCACCGCTCTGCCTTTCAAGCAGTCTCCTTCCCAGATGCGCTATTGTAAGATACAGGAAAAAGATGGTAAAGGCACTGCACAATGCGCTCATTGCATTTATGAGCATGGCGGCATGCATGTTGTCTCCAAACATTGTGAAGAACCTTGCAATCAACTGAAACACCGGGTTTCCAGGCGGATGGCCTACTTCAAGTTTATAAGATGATGCAATGAACTCTCCACAATCCCAGAAACTGGCTGTAGGCTCTATTGTGGAAAGATATGTGAACGATGCCACTGCAAGTACCACGCAAGCGGCAATATTGTTCAGTCTTTTGAATTTCTTTTTTTCCATAACTTACAAAGGTAACATTTTGTTTATTAATTTTGCAACCAGACACAAATATGTTATGGCAGGTAACGATTGGAAAGACAGACTCGGTGTTGTTTACTCCACCAATGCAGACTTCAAATATACAGTGAATCAGCAGGATGAGCCAGATACTCTTCCACCGGCAAGACAGAAACTCTATGTTTCTCTTGACAAACGGAACAGGGGCGGCAAACAGGTGACTCTCATTGAAGGGTTCATAGGAAAAAGTGAGGATCTGTCCGCATTGTCAAAAATCCTGAAGACAAAATGCGGTGTGGGTGGGAGTGCAAAAGACGGGGAAATAATTGTTCAAGGTGATTTCCGTGATAAAGTTTGCCAGATACTTTCATCTTTGGGATACACTTTCAAACGTAAAGGTTAGAAATATGGAAGTTTGGGATTCATCCGTTCTGGTTGCAATATGCCTTACTGCGTTATTGGTCACTCTGGCTCTGTTTTCACGTATGTATGCGGCCATAGGCAACATATTCTACTCAATATGGCATGGAAATTCTCTGGAGAGAATAGAAGAGAACAACAGTATGGCCAGATCAAGGAATTTTGTTGCCATACTGCTTGCCCTGTTGTTTTCATTGGCGGCAATAAACCTTCATGGCAGGATTCTGAATGAAGCTTTACCTGTTCCTGTTTCGTTCGCCAGCATTGTGGTATTCGCAGGCCTGCTGCTGCTGTATTTTTCAAAAACCCTGGTTCTGACCATCATGGACTGGGTGAACAATACAAACGTGTTCTTTCTCCTGAACAAGATATTTCTCTCATACTCCATACTGTTCGCACTGCTTCTGCTTCCGGGCGTTGCTGTACTGTACACTGTTGATGGCATATCTTTGAGAATATGTGAATATTACGGCCTGGCAGATTTTTTCATTACGTTCTTCCTTTATTCTCATAAGAGCTATTCACTATTAAAGTCCAAAGGATTTTCAATTAATTTTTGGATTTTGTATCTTTGCATTCTTGAAATCTTACCGGCCGTAGCCTTGGTGCTTGCCATAGGATATTAACAATCACATAATTACGATCAAGGAAGATGAATACCGTTGAGAATATACTCATATCACAGCCACAACCTCTCACTTCTCCATATACTGAAATCATTAACAAGTACAATGTTAAAATAGATTTCAATCAGTTCTTCAGAGTGGAGCCTGTCACACTCAGGGAATTCAGGGCTCAAAAAACAAATATTCTTGACTATACGGCCATTGTTTTCACTGCAAAAAGCACAATAGATTCTTTCTTTGACATTTGCGAGCAAATGAGGATAGAAGTCCCTGAAACAATGAAATACTTCTGTTCAACGGAAGCCATTGCACTTTATCTTCAGAAACACATAGTTTACAGAAAAAGGAAAATCTTTTTTGGCGATGGTACAATCCAATCCATTGTAACGGTAATAGGCACAAAGCACAAAGATGAGAAATTCCTCCTGGCTCTGGCAGACTCTTCAAAAACCAGCCTTCACAGACTGTTCCTCAAATCCAAGCTCAAACACAGCACAGCCGTGTTCATCAAGACCATATATTCAGATTTGAGCCAGATTGATTTGCACAATTATGAACTGATGGTGTTCTACAGTCCCGCTGATGTGAAATCACTTTTTGAAAACTATCCTGATTTCGAGCAGAAAGACATAAAAATCATAACCTTCGGTCCGAATACCGCAAAAGAGGCAAAAGCAGCCAAACTCACAACTTATATAAACGCTCCTACTCCTGAATGCCCTTCTGTCTCAAAGGCACTTGAAAAATATTTTGAGGAAAAGAGGAATTCAGCAAAATAGCCTCACACTTGAAATATGAAACCTTACAGATTCTTCATTGCGCTTGTTATTTCAACTTTGATATTCCCTGCGTCCTATGCTCAAAATCAAAATCAGGATTGGGCCGGAACCGGACGCTTTGCTGATGCAACTCAAGTGCTCAAAATGCGCAACTTTCCTAAAATCATACTTTTAGGAGATTCTATAAGTGATTTCTGGATACGCAAGAGCAGCGGGTTCTTTTATAACAACGGT
>JAZRWT010000152.1:0-2360 GCA_045599845.1 Candidatus Egerieisoma sp.
TTGTAAAACTATAATCGCCGAACTCAGTCATCGCACTTGCACACCAACGAGTGCTTTCTTTCAGTTTGTCCCGAGCTTTGAAATTGATGTTAAACGCCTGGAAACAGGCATATTATAGTATATTATTTACGTATGAAAAAGGTATTGTCTTTGCTGGTTTTCATACCATTTGTATGCGCCGGCTGCGGAATCACAAGCATTGTTACAGAAACACCTTATTCCGGTAATAGAAGTTCTTACCGCACAACAGTAAGAAGCAACAGAACTAACAGCGTTACCACAAACGTATACGCTGCAAATGATGATATCTCCTTGTACCTGGATTTGCAAGGCGTTGCGGCAGCCTTTTCACAAGCCTCTACGGTAAAGGAGTTTGAAAGCCTGCTCAACGATTCATCCTACATGCTTTCAGATCTTGATCTGAACGGTGACGGTTATGTGGACTATCTCCGCGTCCTTGAAACCTTGGACGGTTCAACCCACGTATTCCTTATCCAAGCGGTATTGGGAGAAGATATCTATCAGGATGTAGCTACCCTTGTAGCTGAAGTTCCTGCAACAAGCACTACTTATCATGTTCAGATTGTTGGTGCACCTTTCCTCTATGGACCTGACTACATCATAGAGCCGGTATATTATACAAGACCAGCAATTTTCGTAAGCTTTGGTGCAGGCGCATACGTAGCCTGGACATCACCTTGGCGATGGAACTATTATCCAACTTACTACACAAGACCGGCACCTGTTCATATAGGACACTATCAGGCATATATAGGCACTTATATGCGCAACCACAAATATTGCCACGAAGTAACATACGTCAATGTCTATCACTACACTAACTACAATATAGTATGCCGCAACAATCAGCGCAACGATTATATAGTAAAGCATCCTGAGCGTTCATTCAACAACAGGGTATCGAGCATCCGCGGCATTATGAACACCGGTTCCAACCAGCAGCCTGTAAACATCAGGAACGCCAAGGACATTAGGGATATGCACGATGCCAACAAAAAGACCACGACTTCTTCAAGAAGCCAGTACAGACGCAGCGGCAACAGTAATTACGTAAACAACGGAAGCAACAACGGCAATAACAATAACAACAATAGAGAAAGGCAGCTTAAGAGAAATAACGCTGGTAATAACAATAACAACACAAACACACAGCAAAGCGGCGGAACATATAACAAGGGAAGAGTGAGGGAAGGACAGAACCAAACTGCCACATACAGAAGAAATACTGAGACCACTCAAAAAAAGTCCACCACTGTAGTTAATAACAACAAATCCACCCAGAGAAGTACTGCAACCGCAACAAACAGCAACAGGACTTATAACAGAAGTACCAGTTCCCAGAAGGCAGCTCAAAGCAGCAAGGCGTCAACAACAGTTACAAGCCGTGTAAAGAAATCCGGTGCAGCAAACACAAAAGTCAACAAGGTATCTTCCACTGGAGAGAAGACAAGCTACAGACGTAAATAATCCGGCTTCAACAAGAAGCGCAACTTATAAAATAATATAAAATGGAAAAAGAGAAGAAAGAGTTCAAGGAACTCACCGAGGAACAATTGAAAGACGTTATAGGAGGCATCGGATTGAAGTGTGCTGAAGAACTTAAGGCATTTTGCCAGGTTCCCCTTACAGCAGCTTGTACATGTCCTATGATGTAGGCTCTACAAGGTTTTCCTGAACAGGGCGCAGACTATTGCTGTGGCACTTGCCACATTGAGGGATTCGCTTGAAACAGCATCCTTAGGATAGGTAGGTATAAGAATTCTGTCTGTTATCCTCGCCCTCAATTCCAGGGAAATACCGTTTGATTCATTACCCATTACGATAAGGCCTCTTTTAGAGGCCTTATCAATTTTACTGTATATGTTCTCCCCGTCGAGAAGTGTGCCCCATACCGGGAGTTTGCGCATGGCAAACGCATCAGCGACCTCACCGAGATTGGTATAAATGATTTTCTTGCGGAAAATGGCTCCCATTGTGGCCTGGATACATTTTGGATTGTATATGTCTACACTTCCTTCGTTTGCAAAGATGTAATCGAGCCCGAACCAGTCAGCTGTTCTGATTATGGTTCCCATGTTTCCGGGGTCGGATATTCCATCAAGGCCGAGGCATAGGAAATCGGGTCTGTTCAATGAACTATCGAGGGTGGAAGATAAGGAAAATGAAGAAAAGTCTTTTTTCTCTACAACGGCAAGTGCAGGGGAGGGGCTGCTGAGTGAGCTGATTCTGCTCATGGAGTTTTCTCCTATCTCGGAAAGTCTGTAAACTTCCTTGACCTTGTAATCGGATGAAAGAGCTTCATTCACGAGTTTCTCTCCTTCGACCACGAACAATGAATA